>CAYHCW010000076.1:0-9162 GCA_964355025.1 uncultured Gemmatimonas sp.
GGTGCTAGGTGCTAGGTGCTAGGTGCTAGGTGCTAGGTGCTAGGTGCTAGGTGCGGCCGTGTCTAGCACCTAGCTCCTAGCACCTAGCATCTCACTTGTAGAGCCAGTACTTCTTCGTCTCCGCCTCAAACGCATTCGCTTCGGCGCGCAGGATGGGCAGCAGCGCTTCGATGCCGCCGTCCTTCTCCACCGCCTCGCGCATCCGCGTGCTGCCCGACAGCCGGTCAATCGAACCCTTGCGCCAGACCCACTTGTCGGTGTGCCGCGTGTAGATGGCACGCAGCATGTGCGCCCCCACGACCACCGGCTCCACCACGTTCCGGTCGGTCACCTTTACGTGGATCATCGGTATGGTCTCGCCGCCGAACTCGAAGCCAGCCTCCACCGGGCGCGAAATCGAGTCGAACGTCACGCCGGGGATCTTCTTGGCGTTGAGTTCGGCGGCAATCGCGCCGGCGTCGGTGAGCCAACTCGCCCCGGCCTGGGCAAATGGATCGTCGGTGCCACGTCCTTCGCTGAGGTTCACGCCCTCAAAGAACACCGTGCCGGTGTAGAGCAGGGACGCGTCGACGTTTCGCAGGTTCGGCGACGGATACACCCAGGGCAGCCCCGTCTCCTCGAACCACATGGAACGCTTGTATCCCTGCATGGGCGACACCCGGATGTCGGCCTTGATCTTGCCGCTCCCCACCAGGTAACGCCCAAGTTCCCCCGGCGTGAACCCGTATCGCAGGGCCACCGGGTACAGTCCAACCAGCGAGCTGAACGTCATGTCGAGGATGCCGCCGTCCACGCGATCGGCGCGGATGGGGTTGGGACGGTCGAGGATCAGGAACTGCACTCCGGCCTTGCCCGCCGCCTCGGCGGCCAGCGCCATCGTCCACTGGAACGTGTAGACGCGCGCGCCGACATCCTGGATGTCGTAGAGCAGCACGTCCACGTCCTTGAGCATGTCGGCGCTGGGGGCGCGAATCTCGCCGTACAGCGAGTAGATGGGCACGCCGGTGGCCGAGTCTACCGAAGAGGCAATCTTCTCGCCGGCCTTGGCGACGCCCCGGATGCCGTGCTCGGGCCCAAAGAGCGCCACCAGCTTCACCCCCGGCGCCTTGAACAGGGCGTCGATGGTGCTGGTGCCGTCGGGGAGGCGCCCGCTGTGATTGGTGAGCAGCCCCACGCGCTTGCCGCGCACGAGGTGCATGGAGTCGCTGAGAAGCACCTCAAGCCCCGTGCGCACGCGGGGCTGGGCGAGGGCGGGAGAGGCGACCACGGCAAGTGCGGCGGTCGCGAGCAGGAGTCGGCGGAGGAGTGTCATGTGACAAAACTGCACATTGCGGCCGATACTTGTCCACTGAGCGCGGCGGAACCGTTGACCCGGCCCCCTCCGCGGGATAATTTCAAGGTTCTGCTTGGACAGGTGGCCGAGTGGTTGAAGGCACCAGTCTCGAAAACTGGCGTACCGGCAACGGTATCGTGAGTTCGAATCTCACCCTGTCCGCTCCAAGGCGCCAACGCGTCGGTGCCCGCACCGGCGCGTTGTTGTTTGGTCTGTAGTACTCTGTAGTATTCTGTCGTTCTCTGGAGTTGTCTGTGGTTCCAGGACAGATGGCCGAGTGGTTTAAGGCGCACGCCTGGAAAGCGTGTGTACGTGAAAGCGTACCGTGAGTTCGAATCTCACTCTGTCCGTGCGTGCACGCTCATGGCGTCACACCTCAAATGGGGATTGTTCAGTGGCTCCGCGCTGACGTTTCGGTCGTGCACCTGCCACGGCTAGCATCGTACCTCGGGATGCCCGCCGCGCAACTCGCCTCCTCCCTCAGTTCGCCCCCACCAGCATTGCCGCCTTCGTCGCGGTGACGCCGGTCGGCGAGGTTCGTGGGCACTCACCCAACCGAGCTCCGGAAGACCCGGGGCGATTCAATGCTCTTGCGGCCCAACAGCGCGGAGCCGTATATGTCAGCCTGAACGCTGGTTTAGGTGACTGGATTCATTTCCCCCGGCGCCCCAGGACAGTGCCACTTCCCCGCACGCTTATCGCACCGTTGCGTCGGCTCGCACCGCTCAGCACCGCGTTCGCGGTTGCCCTTTTGAGTTGCGGCCGCGAGCCTGCGGCGCCGACGATCGGATCCGCCCAATACGCCCGAGCTCTCTCGTTCCATCCGGTGTTCCCGCGCCTCTCGGCGCTGGTGGCGGGCGGCAGCGCCGGCCTCGTGCCATTCACGAGGGTGCACGTCGTGCTGCGCCGCGCCGGCGGCGCGCTGGCACTCGAGAGCGACGTCGAAATGCCGTCGGGCGTGGATGCGATCACGGTTGCCCTCAAGGTGACGCTCGCACCGGCCGCTCCAGCCGCCGGCGAGCCGATGCTGATGACCTTGGACTACGTCAACGCGGAGGGCGAAACGGTATTCAAGGGCGGTCCGGTGACGGTCATCGCGGTCCCCGAGGGAAGCGGGCGGCCCGCGCCCGCCCCAGTGGAAGTTCCGCTCAGCTACAGCGGCCCCGGCGCGAACGCCCGTCGCGTCGTGATTTCGCCGCGCACGATGACCGTGTTCGAAGGCGACGGCTTCGCGCTCGCCGCGGTCGCGCAGGACGCCAGTGGCGCAACGCTGTCGGGCACGCCGATCGTGTGGAGTTCGCTCGATCCGGTGTTGGCGTCAGTCTCCGCGCCGGTGGTTGGCTCGGCCAGCGCGGGCGTCGCGGGCAGCGCACGAGGATCGGCGCGCATCGCCGCGGAACTCATCACCGGGCTCGCCGACACCGTCACCGTACGCGTCCTGCTGCGCGCGGCGAGTCTTGCCGCGAAGTCGGGTGACGCGCAGAGCAACGCGGTGGGTGCCTCCCTCGCCCAGCCGATCGTCGCGCGGGTTACCGCGAGGGATGGCGTCGGCGTAGGCGGTGTGCCGGTGAGCTTCGCCGTTGCCGCAGGCGGCGGCTCCACCGGTTTGGCCACCGTGATCACCGATACCGCCGGGCTCGCCTCGACCTCCTGGACACTCGGTGGCGCGGCGGGGTATCAGGCAGTGACGGCGTCCGCGGCCGGGCTGGGCGGCTCACCGCTGGTTTTCACCGCGACGGCGATGTCGGTACAGCCGACGCGACTCGTTTTCTCGACGCAGCCCGCGGCCATCAACTTCGCCGGCACGGCGATCGGTCCGCTGACCGTGAGCGCACTCGACCCTCAGGGCGCAGTGGCCACCACCTTTGCCGGCGTGGTCTCGATCGACCTCGCGGCGGCGTCCACGAGCGCGCAGCTGTTTGGCACGCTGACCGCCACCGCGATCGCCGGTGTCGCGACGTTCGCTGACCTTCGCTTCAACTCGCCCAATAGCGGATTCGTGCTTGCCGCTCGGGCCAGCGGCCTCGGTGGCGCGACCTCCAATGCGTTCGCGGTGGTCGCCGGTCCGGCCCGGCGTATCGAGTTTGGGACGTACCCCGTGTTCGGCGCGACGGTGGGCACGCTCCATCAGATTTCCGTAATCGCCCGAGATGCGGGCGGCAATATTGCGCCGAGCTTCACCGGCGCCGTGACGCTCGCGCTTGCCGTGGCGCCCGCCGGCGCAACGCTCGGCGGAACCACCACGGCGGCCGCGATCTCCGGCATGGCCACCTTTGAGTCCATACTCCCCACGCCCGTCGGCACGTACCGACTCTCCGCTGCGGCAGCGGGAATGACCACGGTGGCCGGTCCGTCGTTCGTGCTCAGCGCGGCCGCACCCCCCGCGCCCGCCGCCAGTCCCCCCATTGCCGTGTCGGCCGGGGTTGATCACACCTGCGTCGTTCGAGCCAACGGCACGATCTGGTGCTGGGGCGCCAATGCGACCGGACAACTCGGCGACGGCACCACCACGCGCCGACTCGTGCCGACCCAGGTCGTGTCCGGTGTCAGCTTCGCGTCGGTCTCGGCCTCGAGCCACACCTGTGCGCTCACCGCCGGCGGGATCGCGTACTGTTGGGGAGACAACGCGTGGGGTCAGCTGGGCACCGGCAACTTCACGTCGTCGCTCACGCCGGTGGCGGTGGCCGGAGGACTGGTGTTCGCGAAGGTCATCGCCGGCGCGGCGTTCTCGTGCGGATACACGACCGCTGGAGTCGGGTATTGCTGGGGTGCCGTCGGCGCTAGGCTGGGCAACGGCGTCAACGGGACGGTCAACACGCCGACGGCGGTGGCGGGGGGTCTCACCTTTACGGCGATGTCCCTGTTCAACGACAACCACGTGTGCGCGGTGGCGACCGGCGGCACTCCGTACTGCTGGGGCTACAACGCAGACGGGGCGGTCGGCGACAATACGACCACAAGCCGGCCCGTCCCCACGCTGGTGGCCGGTGGCCTGACGATGAGCGACGTCGCGTCGGCGCATTATCACAGCTGCGGACTGACCGTGGCCGGCGCCGCGTATTGCTGGGGTGACAACAACGTGTGGCAGCTCGGATGGGGCACGCCGGGAACGGATAGCCGTGTCCCTGGCCCAGTCGTTGGGGGCCATGTCTTCGCTTCGCTCACCTCGGGCCACGGCACTTGCGGACTTCTGGCATCAGGCGCCGCGTACTGCTGGGGCTACAACGCCAACGGCGAGCTCGGGGACGGCACGGTCACTTGGCGGGCTGCGCCAGTCCCGGTCACGGGTGGATTGCTGTTCAACAAGCTGAGCTCGGGGAACGGGTACAGGTGTGGAATCACGACGGGCGGCGCGCTCTCCTGCTGGGGCTATAACGTAGACGGGGAGCTGGGCGATGGTACGACGACCGGGCGGTTGGCGCCGGTGCTCATTCCGCTGCCGTAGCGAGTGTGGGGTGGGGTTTGATGTGGGGTTTGGGTGTGGTGTCGTGCCCGGCTTCACGCTTCTTTAGATCGATTGACCTACGGCGCTTTCTTGGGCGTCGTGTTGGCCGCCATCTTCTTCTCGTCTGGCTAGGGGGGCGGGCCGGCGCACCCGCTTCACCGCGGCGCGGCGTCGTCCGTGAGCGGGGCAACGCACCCCGCGTCATCGTGAGCCAGCGTGTTCACGCGCAGGCTCACCCGATGCGCTACCATCGCGCTGGCGGCCCACGCCTCCAGCAACGCGCGCGCACGGTCCGCTGAACTCGACGGCGAAAGCCACACCGCGTAATCAGCGACATCAATGATCACCGGCATGCGATCATGGATCGGCGCCATCAGCGCATTGGCCGCCGTCGTCAGCACCGTGCACGTCTCCACAGGCTCGCCCTCCGCCGGCTGCCACCGCTCCCAGAGCCCCGCCAGCGCAAAAACGCCGTCATCGGCGCGGCGCACGAACCACGGCTGCTTGCGCGCCGCGCCGCTCACCACCTGCCACTCGTAAAATCCATCGGCGGGAATCAGGCAGCGCCGTTTCTGGAACGCGGCGCGAAATGCTGGCTTCGCGTGCGCCGTCTCGGCGCGCGCATTCGTCAGCCGGTTGCCGATGCTCCGCTCCTTGGCCCAGAACGGTACCAGCCCCCACGTGAGCATCGCCACCTCGGCGCCGTCGTCCGCATGGCGCACGACCGCAACCGGCCGCCCCGGACCGAGGTTCCAGTGCGGCGGCAGGGCAGGACCCCGGCGCACCCCAAACTGCGCCCAGTCAATTCTGTCGCTCTTGGACAGCGCAAAGCGTCCGCACATGATCAGCCCGGCGTGCCGGCGCTCGCCACGCCGGTGCCCGGGGCGCGCGACAGTTCGTCGAGCCGCGCGAGCAGCACGTTGACATCCACCGGCTTCAGCAGCACATCGTCCACCTTCAGCATGCGCATGCGCGAGAGCTCGTCTTCGCGCACGAAGCCGGTGCAGAGCAGCACGGGGACGTCCGGATCGATGGCGCGAATGTGCTCAAGCGTTTCGGGGCCGCTCAGTTCGCCGGGCAGCTGCACGTCCAGGAGGATGGCCCGCACGTCGCCGCCGCGTTCGCGCAGGCGGACGAGGCCACTGGCGCCGTCCGCGGCCTCGAGGACTTCGAACCCCGACATGTCGAGCACCAGCCGCAGCATTTCGCGCAAGGCGCGCTCGTCGTCGATAAGCAGAATCAACGGACGGTTGACGCTCGTGGGGGTGCGTCGGTGCTGGGCACTCGACGTCGGCGTCACCGCCGTGGTGTCCGGCCGATCAGGCTGCTCCGCCAATGCGGGGAAGAGCAGCGTCACCCGCGTGCCGCGCTGCACCACGCTGCGCACGGTGATCGCGCCGCCCAGCTGCCGCATGAGCCCGTACACCAGCGAGAGGCCGAGGCCCGTGCCCTTGCCGGTCTCCTTGGTGGTGAAGAACGGTTCGAACAGGCGGGCCTTCACGTCGTCGCTCATGCCGATGCCCGTATCGGCGACCCCCACCACCACGTAGGTGCCGGGGCGCGGCACACCGGCGCTGCGCGCCTGGTGGGCGTCAAACAGCTCTCGCCGCGCCTCGATGCGCAACGAGCCGCCGTCGGGCATGGCATCGCGCGCGTTGATGCAGAGGTTCAGCAGCGCCTGCTCGATTTCGCCGGCGTCGCCGAGCACGGCGGGGAGGTCGCTCGGCGCCCACGCGTCCACGACGATGCGGCGGTCGAAGGTGCGCGAGCAGATGCGTCCCACCGTTTCAATGGCCTGCCCGAGATCGATGGGCGCCAGGCGCAGCGGATCGTGACGGCTGAATCGCAGCAGTTGCTGCGTGAGCTCGGCGGCGCGCGTGCCCGCGTGCTCGATGCCGTCGAGCGCCACGAGCGCCGGGTGTCCCGCAGGGATCAGGCCGCGCGCGGCCGCGGTGCCCGTGAGCACGGTGCCGAGCAGGTTGTTGAAGTCGTGGGCGATGCCGCCGGCCAGCGATCCCACCGCCTCCATCTTCTGCGCGTGGGCCATCTCCTCGCGCCCCGTGAGGTCGCGATACGCCGCCAGCGTCGCCGGGCCGCTGTCGAGCGCGATCTCGCTGGCCGCCACGCCCCACGTTTGGGTCATCCCATCGGGCCTGCGCCAGCGCACGACGCGCTGACCCAGGCCGCCGGGCAGAAGATCGGCGGGCAGCGGCTGGCCGATCATCGCTTCTGGGGCGACGCCCGTGAGGGCCGCAGTGGCAGGGTTGGCGTCAATCACCCGGCCCGTCGATGGGTCGATGAGAAAGAGCGCGTCGGCCGCGCGGTCGAACACGTCGCGGTACCGCTGTTGCCACGCGTGGAGCGTGCGCACCGTCTCGTTGAACGTGGAGCGGAGTACCGCCCACTCGGCCGCCGGCACCTCGCCGCTGATCTCGTGCAGGGCGCGCGACCGGCGCATCGCCTCCACCTCCCGGGCCATCGCGCGCACGGGCGCCACGAGGAGGCGGCGACCGGAGTTCCACACGATGCCCAGCGCCACGGCGCCGACGATCAGTGCCAGCAGCAGCTCGCTGACGCCCCACCGCAAGAGGTCCCGCAAGGCGTGCTGGTCGAACGCGGCTTCCACGGTGGCGACGCGATCTCCGAGGACGCCCGCGAGGGACTGCCGCACGACGAGGGTGTCGCCTCCTGGCCGCACCGATGACGTCGGTGCGGCGGGAGGCGGCGTGTCGAGTCGCAGCGCCAGCCGCGAGGTGATGTCGTGGCCCAGGGCGCCGAGCACCGACGCGTCCATCGTCCGGCCCAGCAGCAGGTATCCGCCGGTCGGCGCGCCACTGGCGCCCCGCAGCTTCGCCCCGGCCACGAGCAGCACGTCGTTGCCGACCCGCAGGTAGCCGCTGAGCGTCCCCGCCGCGTCGATCCTTCGAAAGAGCTCGCCCGGCAGGACGGGGACTTTGCCGCCCGCGCCCTGGCTTCGCGTCCAGCGGTACGCGGCGCGGTGAGAGGCGTCAGCGACCAGCACGAAGGTGTAGCCATGGCGAGACGGCCAGTGTGCCATCTCCGCCGTGAATCGCTGGGTGGCCGCGGGGGAGGGCCGCGCCCGCCGCAGGTCGGCCACCGCGCCGTCGTATGCGTGTTCGCCCACCAGCAGCGCGGTTTCCTCGGCCTGTCGCGCGAAGACGCGGGCAACCCCATGCGCGAGTCGCGGCGTGACGCGCTCCTCCCAGCGGCTCACCGTGCCGTAGATCGCCGCGGCCCCGATGGCCAGGATGACGCCCAGCAAGACGAACGCGGCCAGTGAAAACCGCGTCAGCTGCGAATTGATGGACCGTGCGGTGCGTGCCTGCATGCGGCGGATGAAGACGTGGTACCAAAGGGATGTTTGCACGTTACCGCGCGGTGACGCGCGCCGCAAACCTTTGGCAGGGTCAGCGTGTCAGACACAGTGAAGGCCAGGCGACCACGAACATGCCGGGCCGCAACAGCGAGGCACCCCTTATGGAAATGCAACTCATGCGGACGACCGCGGGATCAATGCTCTGCCTGCGCGATGACCGCGGCACGATCATCGGGTGGGTCCCCTTTCCGCTCGTTGCCGATGCCGTCGGGCCCGGACGCGGCAAGGTGTATCTGGCGCGCCCCGCGCAGGCCACGGGCCCGTCGATGAACGCCACGGCGGAGTCCCGCGCTGCCTAGCCGCGCTAGCTGCTAGCCGCGCACCGCTGCCGCGCACCGCAGCCGGTTGTCCAATGCCATGCCCGTGCGGCATATTGCACGGCGTATGCCGACCATATCGACGATCGTTCTCAACGCCCGGGCGCTCGAGCGCACCGTGGCCCGCATGGCCCACGAAATCGTGGAGCGCGCCGACGGCACCGACGGGCTGGTGCTCGTCGGCATCCAGCGACGGGGTGTCCAGCTCGCCGACCGCATTGCCGCCGTCATCGACGAACGCGAACAGGTCAAGGTTCCGCGCGGCGCACTCGACATCACGCTGTACCGCGACGACCTGCAGACCGTCGGGCCGCGCCCGATCGTTGGCAAGACCGAACTGCCGTGGGAGATCGACGGCACCACGCTCTGCATCGTGGACGACGTGCTCTACACCGGGCGCACCATCCGCGCCGCCCTCGACGAGCTGGCCGATTTTGGCCGCCCCTCGCGCATCATGCTGGCGGTGCTCATTGACCGCGGCGGACGCGAACTCCCCATCCACGCCGACGTCGTCGGTCGGCTGGTGGACGTGCCCAAGGGGGGACGCGTGGATGTCGGCGTCCGCGAACTCGACGGCAAGGACGAGGTCACGATGATCGGCGGCGCGGAGGACGAGTGACGGCCCCACTCGGCAAGGACCTGCTTGGCCTCGAGTTTCTCTCCGCCGAAC
>CAYHCW010000077.1:0-9119 GCA_964355025.1 uncultured Gemmatimonas sp.
ACGGCCCCTCGCGGCGCGCCGGCGCTGTCGGCTGCCTCGAGTCGATCGCCACGCCGTCGCTGGTGGCCAAGGCAGTCATGGACTACACGACGCACGTACTGCTGGTGGGCGAGGGCGCCAGGAAATTCGCGCTGGCCATGGGCTTCACGCCGCAGAACCTGCTCACCGAAAAGAGTCGCCAGGACTGGATGCGCTGGAAATCGCGCCTGAACAAGACCGACAACTGGCTCGACCACGACGACGACGTGAAGGTCAACTGGACGCACGGCACCATCAACATGAATGCGGTGACCGCTTCGGGTGACCTCAGCTCGGTGACGACGACGAGCGGCCTGGCGTGGAAGCTCAACGGGCGACTCGGCGATTCGCCGATCCACGGCGCCGGACAGTACACCGACAATGACGTCGGTTCGGCCGGGGCCACCGGGCTCGGCGAGCTGAACATCAAGACGTGCGGCGGCTTTTTGGCGGTGGAGTTCATGCGCCAGGGCCTGGCGCCGCAACAGGCGGCACTCAAGACGCTCGAGCGCATGGTGCACATGACCGAGCAACGGCTGCTCGACGACAAGGGACGCCCGCGCTACGACATGCAGTTCTACGCGGTGGCCAAGGACGGGCGTTACGCGGGCGTATCGATGTACGAAGGGCCGCCCTTTGCGGTGTGCGACGACAAGGGGGCCCGGCTCGAGCCGTGCGCCTTCCTGTTCAAGAACAGCGAGCGGCCGCGCTAGCATGAACGAGCCGCGCGACGAACTCGGCACGCTTGGCCGGCGCATCGCGACGCCGGTCGCGGTGCTCATTGTCGTCTACCTGGTGGGTGTGCTGGGCTACAAGCTGATCGGCGGGCGGGACCACAGCTGGCTGGACGCGCTGTACATGACGACGATCACGCTGACCACCACGGGGTATCGCGAGGTCATCGATATCACCCAGCATCCCTCGGCGATGCTCTTCACCATCGCGCTGCTCCTCTTTGGCGCGACGGCGGTGGTGGTGACTTTCTCGATGATCACGGCCTACGTGGTTGAGGGCGACCTGACAGCGGGCTTTCGGAGGCGACGGATGCAGAAGCGGATCGATGCGATGCGTGCTCACACCATTGTGTGCGGCGCCGGGCAAACGGGGACGGCGGTCGTGAGTGAACTCGCGTCGATTGGCCGCCCGTGTTGTGCCATTGAGAGCAGTCCCGAGCGGGCGGCGACGTTTGAGCGGCAGTTCCCCGACGTCCCCGTGCTGGTGGGCGACTGCACGGATGACGAGGTGCTCACCCAGGCGGGCGTCACCCACGCGTCGGGCGTCGTGGTGTGCACCGACGACGACAAGGTGGCGCTGGTGACGACGGTGCTCGTGCGGCAGATGGCGCCCAAGGCCCGCCTCGTGGCGCGCGCGGTGGACGACCGGGCCGCAGCGCGCCTGCGCCAGAGCGGTGCCGATGCGACGGTGTCGCCCGGAAAGATCGGCGGCATGCGCATGGCCAGCGAGTTGCTGCGGCCCAGTGTGGTGACGTTCCTCGACCAGATGCTGCGCGACGAGAACCGCAACCTGCGCATCGAGGAGGTGCGCGTGGAGAAGGGGAGTTCGTTCGACGGCACCGACGTGGAATCGCTGCGCCTGCACGAGTACGGCACCGGGCTGCTGCTGCTCGCCATGCGTACCCGCGACGGGGCCTACCTGTTCAACCCGCCGGCGGCCACCGAGGTGAATGCCGGCTGCCACCTGATCGTGATGGGCGACCCGGCGTCGGTGCTGCGGGTGCAACAGGCGGGGACGACACCGCGTCGTTGACGCGCCGCGCGACGCGGGCGCCCCCCGCCGCGACGGTGAGTGCTAGCGCGTCTTGAACGCGCTGGCGGCGCTGTCGAGTTGGTCGGCGGAGCGCGAGAGCTCGGCGGCCGCCGCCGCGATCTCCTGCGTGCTGGCGCTCTGCTGCTGGCTGGCGGCCGCGACGTCGTGCATGGCGTGCACGAAGCTCTGCGTGCCCGCGTTCAACGCGAGCAGCCGCTCCTGCAGCTCTCCAACCAGCTGGTCACCGGCCGTGGCCGACGAGGCCATGGTCTCGGTCCACTGATCCGCTTCGCGCACGGCGGCCTCCACCTGCGAAAACGACGCGCGGCCGTGCTCGGTCGCCTCGCGCACCGCCTGCACGCGATCCAGCGCCCGCGCGCTCGCGCCGCGCGCATCGTCGATCCGGACCAGGATGCCCTGAATCAGCCCTTCGGTCTGCCCGGCGGCGTCGGAGGCGTTGGCGGCCAGGCGCCGGACCTCGTTGGCCACCACGGCGAACCCCTCGCCCTGTTCTCCGGCGCGCGCGGCCTCCATGGCCGCGTTGAGGGCGAGCAGCTTGGACTGCCGGGCGACCTTCTGCACGAGCGTGACGAAGGCGCGGATCTCGTCGGCGGCAGCGCCCACGGTCTCCACCGCCTGCGCGCTCGCCTGCACATCCTCGGCCAGCGCGCCCAGACGGCGGTTGCTTTCGTCGAGGCGCAGGTGATTGTCGTTCGCCAGCAGCTTGAGCCGGCGGTTCCGCTCGAGCCCGTCGCGCGCTCCGGTGGCGAGGTGGCGGGCCAGATCTCCCAGGCGCGACGTATCGGTGGTGAGCACGCCGATAGAGTCGGCCATCTCGACCGCCTGTTGGCTCAAGGTGCTGGCGGTCAGGGCGATGCCCGAGGCCGCCTGCGCCAGATGCTCGGTGCCGCCCGTGATCTCGTTGGCGAAGGTGGTCGTCTCGGTGCTTGAGGCGCGAATAAGCGTCGCGAGGCGCGAAATCTCTCCCGTCATCGCAACCATCGCCCGGCCCAGACGTCCAATCTGCCCACCCTGCGCTGCCGCGTCGGGGCGCATCGTGAGGTCACCGCCCGCCACGGCCTCGGCGACGGCCGCCATCGCCGCGTTCTGGCGTCCGATCTTGGGGGAGACGTAGTAGCGGAACCCGGCACCGCACACGAAGACGGAGAGAAAGAACGAGGGGCCGATGACCAGCCACCACTTGTCGCCGCTCAGGATCACGAGCAGCGTGTCCCAGCCCATCCAGATCAGGATGACGAGCGGGAAGAAGGCAATCCACGTGATCCACTCGGCGATCCGGTCGTAGATGTGCTTCCTCGCCGGCGCCGGCGCAGGCGGCGGCGTGCTTGTCCCGCGCTCGGCGGTGGCTAGATTGCTCCGTTCCCCTTGGCTCACGCTCGATCCTCACGCCAGGGTGCGGCCCCGTGGGGCTCTGGCACCTGAATACGACTCCGATGACCGCTCCCGAAACGCCCGACCGGCCCGAAGAGGCCGTGGGATACGATCCGACCGCTGTTGAGGCCAAGTGGCGTGCGCGCTGGGTGGAGCGCGGCACGAACGCAACCGATCTCAACGGTGAGCGGCCGTACTACCAGCTGATGATGTTCCCCTATCCGTCGGCGGAGGGGTTGCACATCGGGAACCTGTACGCCTTCACCGGAAATGATATCCACGGGCGCTTCCAACGGCTACAGGGGCACACCGTGCTGCAGCCACTGGGGTACGACGCCTTTGGCATCCACTCGGAGAACTTCGCCCTGAAGCTGGGCGTGCACCCGATGGAACTGATCCCGCGCAACGTCGCGAACTTCCGGCGCCAGCTGGACCGCGCGGGGCTGATGGTCGACTGGAATCGCTCGGTCGACACCACCGACCCGGCCTACTACAAGTGGACCCAATGGGTCTTCCTGAAGCTCCTCGAGCGCGGGCTGGCGTACAAGAAGCAGGCGGCCGTGAACTGGTGCCCGTCGTGCAAGACGGTGCTGGCCAACGAGCAGGTGGAAGGCGGGCTGTGCGAACGCTGCAAGTCCGCGGTGGAGTTGCGCCTGCTCGAGCAGTGGTTCTTCCGCATCACCGACTACGCCGAGCGCTTGCTCACCAACCTGGACCAGATTGACTGGTCGGACAGCACGAGGACGGCGCAGCGCAACTGGCTGGGCAAGAGTGAGGGTGCCGAGTTGCGCTTTCGCGTGCTCGATCCGCTGACTGACGCCGGCAGCGCCGGGGTGATGGTCTCGCAGGAGATCACCAGCGGTGCCGTGGTGATTCCGGTCTTCACCACGCGTCCGGACACGATCTTTGGAGCCACCTACCTCGTGCTGGCGCCCGAGCACCCGGCGCTCGAGAAGATCACGTCGGTCGAGGCGCGCGCAGAAGTGGAGAAGTACCGCGACGCCACCCGCCGGCAGGACATTGTGTCGCGCAAGGTGAACAAGGAAAAGACGGGCGTCTTTACCGGCGCGTACGCGGTGAATCCGGCCAGCGGCGAGATGATTCCGGTATGGACGGCCGACTACGTGCTGATGGAATACGGCACGGGCGCCATCATGGCGGTGCCCGGGCACGACGAGCGCGACTTCGAGTTCGCGCGGAAGTTCGGCCTGCCAATCGTGCGCGTGGTCGCCGGCCCGGACGACGGACCGCACACGCCGCTTGTCGAGGCATTTGTGGACGATGCCGGCGGCCGGCTGGTGAACAGCGACCAGTTCGACGGCCTGGCGGTTGGCGAGGCCAAGCAGCGCGTGACGGAGTGGCTCACCACACGAGGCGCGGCCAAGGCGGTGACGACCTTCCGGCTGCGCGACTGGTGCATCTCGCGCCAGCGCTACTGGGGCCCGCCCATCCCGGTGATCTACTGCGATGCGTGCGGCACGGTGCCGGTGCCGGAAAAGGACCTGCCGGTGCTGCTGCCGAACATCGCCGATTACAAGCCCGACGACTCCGGGGTGTCACCGCTCGCCCGACACGAGGAGTGGTACCACGTGGCGTGCCCCACGTGCGGCGCGAACGCCCGCCGCGAGACGGATGTGAGCGACACGTTTCTCGACAGCGCCTGGTACTTCCTGCGCTATCCGAGCGTGCCGCGCGACGACGTGCCGTTTGACGCGGCGATCACCAGGCGGTGGCTGCCCGTGTCGGCGTACATCGGAGGCAACGAACACGCCGTGCTGCACCTGCTGTATGCGCGCTTCATCAACATGGTGATGCACGACGCCGGGTTGGTGCCCACGGAAGAACCGTTCGCCAAATTTCGCGCGCACGGGCTCATCATCCGCGACGGCCACAAGATGTCCAAGTCGCGCGGCAATGTGGTGAATCCCGACGCCTACATGGATGACTGGGGCGCCGACACGCTGCGCACCTACCTGATGTTCATCGGGCCGTTCGAGGAGGGGGGCGACTTCCGCGACCAGTCCATCAGTGGCGCGCGGCGCTTCCTCGACCGGCTGTGGGCGAGCGTGCGCGATGCGAAGGCTGATGGCGAGCCCGACGCCGACGTGCTGAAGAAGCTGCACCAGACGATCAAGAAGGTGGGCGCCGACCTCGCGGCCCTGAGCTACAACACCGCAATTGCCGCGATGATGGAGTACATCAACGTGCTGCGCCGCGGCGAACGGGTGCCGCACCTGGCGGAGGTGACGCCGCTGGTGCTGCTGGCGGCGCCGTTCGCGCCGCACATCACGGAAGAGCTGTGGGAGATGCTCGGCAACACCACGAGCGTCTTCGACGCGCGCTGGCCGGCGGCGGACGAGTCGCTGATGCGCGAGGATGCGTTCGACCTGGTGGTGCAGGTGAACGGCAAGACGCGCGGCAAGGTGAGCGTGGCAAAGACCGTCACGCAGGACGAGGCGCTGGCGGCGGTGCAGGAGGATGCCGCGTTGTCGCGCTTCGTGACCGGCGTGCCGAAGAAGGTGGTTTTTGTGCCGGGGCGGTTGATCAACATCGTGGTGTGACGGTAACTGATACCACGAAGGGCGAAGGACGCGAAGGAGGCACGAAGAACGATCTGGGGGAACTGCGATGGCATATGCAGTTCCCCCGTTCGTATCTCCTTCGTGCCCCTTCGCGCCCTTCGACCTTCGTGGTGAAGCAGTTACGAAATCACGCCCGCGCCAGATGCACCGGCGCTCCATCCGGGTCGGTGGGGTCGAAGCACGCATCGCACATCCGGTTGAGCGCGCGGAACTTCAGCAGCTTCACGTCCGTCGAGAGGAAGTCGGGACGCACGGGCTCCGTGCGCAGCAGGTCGGTGCTCAGGTACTTCTTGTTGCTGTCGCTGAAGACCGTCACCACCGTGGCATCGTCGCCGAGCGCGTCCTGCGCCACCAGCGCGGCCAGGAAGTTGGCCCCGCTCGAGATGCCGACGCCGATGCCAAGTTCCGACGCCAGCCGCTGCGCCATGATGATCGCGTCACCGTCATCGATGGCGAGCACGGCGTCGAGCTCGGCGAGGTTCACGATGGCCGGGATGAACTCGTCGCTGATGCCCTGGATGCGGTGCTTCCCGACCTTGTAGCCGGTGGTGAGCGTGGGCGAGTTGGACGGCTCCATCGGGTGCACCTTGATCCTGCTGTTGCGCGCGCGCAGGTAGCGGCCCACACCCATGATGGTGCCGCCGGTGCCGACGCCGGCAATGAAGGCGTCGGGCGTGAGCCCCCGCGCGCCGACCTGCGACCAGATTTCCGGCCCGGTGCTGAGCTCGTGCGCCGCGCAGTTCTCGTCATTGGCGAACTGGCGCGGCAGGAAGGCGCCGGGCGTCGCCGCGGCAAGCGCTTCGGACAGGGCGATGGAACCCAAGAACCCGCCCTCCGCGTGGGAAACGAGGCGAACCTCCGCGCCGAACGAGCGGATGAGGCTCTTGCGCTCCTCGCTCATCCAGTCGGGCATGAAAATGGTGACCGGGTGCCCGAGGGCGCGGCCGAGGGCGCTGAACGAGATGCCGGTGTTGCCGCTCGTGGCCTCGATGATGAGGGCGCCGGGCGCGAGCTGCCCCGTGGCGTAGGCGCAGCGCAGGATGTGCAGCGCCATCCGGTCCTTGATGGACCCGGTGAAGTTGAGGTTTTCGGCCTTGGCGTAGATGCGCCGCGCTCGGCCGCGCCACTCGCAATCGATGGCGAGCAGGGGAGTGTTGCCGACGAGGACGCGAAGCCCCTGCAGGCGCTCGAGCGCCGTGGGGACGGGGTGGACGGGGAGCGGCACGACGAGGGACTCCGGATACGGGGGTGCGATGTGCGGCGCAGTGCAAAGTTCGCTGCACCGGCAGTGCATCGCAGTCAGCGAATTGGGCGGGGAGGTGTAGGTGAAACACTGGCCGCCGGCGTGACGCGCGCGAGCACTGCGCGCGTCATCGCGAGGGCCAGTTCGTGCTCGCCCATGAATACCTCACCCGCCGCCTCGTGGCGCAATAACTCGGCTTCCTCGTCGCCGTGCGTCCTCAGGATGGTCGGAAGGTCCGGACGAAGTCGGCGTGCGATGGCCGTCATCGCGCGCGCGCCCACCGTGTCCGGTGTTGCAATCACGAGCACACGCGCGCGCATCACATGCGCCTGGACCAGCACGCCGGGGTCGGACGCGGCGTCGCCGGCGACGGCCGACATCCCCGCGGCGCGCAGCCGGTCGACGACGTCGCGGTTCTGTTCGGCCACCACGAGGGGAATACCAGCGTCGCGCAGGGCCTCGCCGATCCTCCGGCCCACCCTGCCGTAGCCGACGAGGAGGACGTGCCCCGTCAGCTTCTCAGGGGTGATCGAGTGCGGGAGTTCCGCGAGCCGGTCGGCCGAGCGCGTCATCAGCCTGGCGAGGCGCGACCGCCCGACGATCCAGCGTCGCGCCGGCTCGACGAGCTCGAAGTAGAGCGGGTTCAGGGCGATCGACACCACCGCAACGGCAAGGACGAGTTGCTGCCCTTCGTAGGGGAGCAGGCCGAGGGAGACCCCCATCCCCGCGAGGATGAAAGAGAACTCGCCGATTTGTGCGAGGCTTACCGCCACGGTAAGCGCGGTATTCAGCGGATACCGGTACAGGAGCACCAGGGCCAGGGCGACGAGCGTCTTGCCGACGAGGACGATGGCCAGGACGAGCAGGAGCTGCACCGGCTGGCGCCAGAGGAGCGACGGGTCGAACAGCATTCCCACCGACACGAAGAAGAGCACCGAGAACGCATCGCGGAACGGCAGTGACTCGCCCGCGGCGCGATGGCTGAACTCCGATTCGCGCATGACCATGCCGGCGAGGAATGCTCCCAGTGCGTACGAGACGCCGAAGAGCCTGCCGGCCGCGTACGCGATACCCAGGCCGGCGGCGATGACGCACAGCGTAAAGAGCTCGCGCGAGCCGGTGCGCGCCACCTGCCAGAGCAGCCAGGGAATCACCCGGCGGCCGACGACCCACATCAGCAGGATGAACGCGGCCACGCTGCCGAGCGTGAGCGCGAGCGTCCATGCGAGGGCGCCGTCCAGCGCAACCGCCGCCGTGCCTCCTCCGAGGGCACTGGCGAGAGGTGGCAGGAGGACAAGCGCGACGACCATCGCCAGGTCCTCGACGATGAGCCAGCCGACCGCGATATGCCCGGTGAGCGACTCCAGCGTTCCGCGCGATTCGAGTGCCCGGAGCACGACCGCGGTGCTCGCGACGGCAAGGGAGAGGCCGAAGATGAGCGCGGCCCCTGTGTTCCAATCCCACCAGGTGGCAAGGCCGGCACCCATCGCCGTGGCGAGGACAATGCGGATCAGAGCGCCTGGGACGGCGACCTTGCGCACCGAGAGCAGATCGTCGAGCGACAGGTGCAGGCCGACCCCAAACATCAGCAGCATCACGCCGAGGTCGGCGAGCTGCTGTGTGAGGCGCATGTCGGCGGAATAGCCCGTGCTGTGCGGGCCCAGGACCACGCCCGCGACCAGGTAGCCGACAATGGCGGGCAGCTTCAGCCGCACGGCGACGATGCCGAACGCGAGCGCGAGGCCGAAGGCCGCGGCAAGGGTCGCGAGGAGCGTGGTATCGGACAGCATCGGGCCGTTCCCGTCGGAGGTGAGTGACGGATGAACACCGGGGCGACGGACGTACGCCGTTGAATGTCGCTAGCCGGGCACCTTTGCGATACGGCGGGGCGAAGCGCTCGGGCGGGCCGGCCCGTCAGGATCCCGGGAAACCATTCCGCGCCGGCGTGTGACAATTCGTACGCACCCCTCTCACGAACCCGATCCTATTCGAGGCTCACCATGCGCCGCATGTTCCTTGTTGTCGCTTCACTCGCCACCCTTGCCGCGGCGTCGCTTGCCGCGCAATCGGTGCACATCACCTCTCCCGGCCAGAACCGCGTCGTCCTGACAAACACA
>CAYHCW010000078.1:0-3374 GCA_964355025.1 uncultured Gemmatimonas sp.
TGGGTTCTTCCAGGATGTGAAGGACGGGCGAGTGGATACGTGGGACGCGCAGGCGACGCTGCTGGCGTGGCGCACCGGGCGACTGAGCGTGATTCCGGCGTCGAACCTGGTGGTGAACATCGGCTTTGGCGATGGCTCCACCAACACGCGGGCACCGGCGTTCGTGGGGCCCGCGGCGACCCCGATGGAGTTCCCGATGACGCATCCGCCGGAGGTGGCGTGCAGCGCAGCGCTCGACGCGCGTGGTGTGCGGCACGAGCACGGTGTGCCGGCGAGCCGCCTGCGCCGCGTGTGGCGAGGGGTCCTCACACGGCTGGGAGTGCCATGAAAGAGATCTACGACCGCTACCTCGATGTCAACTTTGCGACGCGCGAGCCCAACGGGTTCAAGCCGCACTGGTTTGCGCACAACTACAAGTCGTTGCTGCCGTCCGACCCCGCGACCCCGATGCTGGACGTTGGCCCCGGGCTGGGCGAGTGGCTCGACTGCCTGAAGGTGTGGGGTTACACGAATGCCGTGGGCATAGACCTGTCGCCGCAGGTGGTGGAGCACTGCGGCGCGCGCGGTCACTCGGTGGAGCTGGTGGCCGATTCGCTGGGGTGGCTCGACGCGCACGCGGGGCAGTTCGGCGTGATCACGCTGCTCGATGTGCTGGAGCACGTGCCGCGCGACGCGACGGTGGCGCTGCTCGCGGCGCTGCGCCGCGCGCTGGCGCCCGGCGGCAAGCTGATTGTGCAGGTGCCCAACGCGCAGAACCCCGACGGCCTGCTGTACCGCTACGGCGACTTCACGCATACCGCCGGCTTCACCGAGTACAGCCTGGCCGAGGTGTTTCGTGCCGCCGGGTTTGGTCGCTGGCGGTTTGCCGGCTTCGAGTTCATGCCGTGGAAGGGGAAGAAGGCCACGCTGGTGCGCTTCCTGCGCGCCATCTACTACCGGTGGGTGCACCTGCGGCGGACGCTCGACGCGAACCTCGACCCGGACGTGCTGAATCCGGTGATGTTCGCGGTGGCCGAAGCGTAATGCGGCGCGACGTTGTGCCTGCACTGTCGGGACGGGCACCGCCGCGATGGCGCGCGACGCTGGCTCACTATCGCCGGCGCGCGTGGCGGTGGGGGCGGCTGCTCGCCGAGTACCGCCCGGGCACGGCGCACCCGCACGCGGGGCCGCGGCGCGTGCTGGTGGTGCGGCTCGATGCCATCGGTGACTTTGTGCTCTGGAGCGGCGCGGCGAAGGTGTTGCGTGCCTGGCTGGGCGCCGACACGCACGTGACGCTGGTGGCCAACGCGGTGTGGGCCGACCTGGCGAAGGACGCCGGCATTGCCGACGAGCTGTGGCCCGTGCAGGGCCGGGCGCTCGAGTGGGACGCGCAGTATCGCGCTGAGCTGCGCGCGCGGGTGCACGGTGGCGGTTTTGCCGTGGCCATCAACACGGTGTTTTCGCGCGAGATGATGCACGGCGACAGCGTGGTGCGCTGGTCGAGGGCACGGGAGCGCATCGGGTCGGTGGGCACATCGTCACTGCTGCCGCCCCTTGAGCGACGCTGGGCCGACGGCTGGTATACGCGGTTGTTGCCGGCGTCGGGCGTCGTGATGCACGAGGTGGAGCGTCACGCCGAGTTTCTCAGCGCGCTGGGCGTACCGCTCACGACCGTGCCGGCGCCGGTGCTGCACCTGGCTCACGCGGCGCCCGAGGCGCTGGCCGCGCTGCGCGAGGGATATTTCGTCGTTTTCCCCGGGGCAAGCCTTGCCGAGAAGCGATGGTCGCCGCGTAATTTCGCGGCGGTGGCGCGTCACGTGCAGCAGCAGACGGGATGGCGTGCGGTGCTGATGGGTGACGTGCGTGATGCGCCAGTGACACGCGAGGTGGCGGCACTCCTGCCGGGGGCGATCGACCTGGTGGGTGCGACGACGGTGCCGGAACTGGCGTCGGCGATCCAGCGCTCGCGACTGGTGCTCGCCAACGACACGTCCGCGGTCCACCTGGCTGCGGCCACCGGTGTGCCGGCGGTGTGCATCGCCGGCGGCGGGCACTGGCGGCGGTTCGTGCCGTACCCTGCGTCGCTCGGCGCCGTGGCTGAACTGGTGGACGTGGTGTCGATGGTGCAGGACATGCCGTGCTTCAACTGCGATTGGCGCTGCGTGCTGCCGCACGTGCGCGGCGAGGCGCTTCCCTGCGTGAGTCGCGTCCCCCTTGAACAGGTCATTGGGGCCGTGGATCGCGTGCTTTCCCGAGTGATGGCAGAACCGAATGGCTGATTACTACCAGGTGCTGGGCGTCGAACGCTCGGCGAGCGACGACGACATCAAGCAGGCCTATCGCAAGCTTGCGATGAAATTTCACCCCGACAAGAACGGGGGCGCCAAGGAGGCCGAGGAACAGTTCAAGTCGGTGACCGAGGCGTACGACGTGCTCAAGGATCCGCAGAAGCGCGCCGCGTACGATCGCTATGGCGAGGCCGGACTGCGGGGTGCGGGCGGCGGCGGCGGATTCCATCACGTGGACCTGTCGGAGGCCCTCAACATCTTCATGAAGGACTTCGGCTTCGCCGACTTCTTTGGCGGCGCACAGCGTCCGCAGACGGGGCCCAACGCGGGCGCCGACGTGAAGTTCGACCTGAAGCTGACGCTGGCCGAGGTGGCCACGGGCGTGGAGCGCGTGGTGAAGCTCAAGCTGCTCGACCCGTGCATCAAGTGCGCGGGCGCCGGGTCGGAACCGGGCACCAAGCCGACGCGCTGCGAGACGTGCGCGGGTCACGGCGAGGTGCGGCGGGCGCAGCGCTCGTTCTTCGGCAACTTCGTGAGCGTTGCCCCGTGCCCCACGTGCCACGGCGAGGGCACGATGATCGAGCGGCCGCGCAAGTCGTGCCGCGGCGAGGGTCGCCAGCGCGGCGAGCACGAGTTGCCGCTGAAGATCCCGCCGGGCGTGGCGAGCGGGCAGTACATGCACCTGCGCGGCGCGGGCAATGCCGGCGTGCGCGGCGGCCCGCGGGGCGACGTGATTGTGCTGTTCGAGGTGGAGGACGATGCGCGCTTCGAGCGGGACGGCGAAGACCTGTTCACCGAGGTGCTGGTGACGTACTCGCAGGTGGTGCTTGGCGCCGACATCGAGGTGCCGGGCGTGCTGGGGCCGCTGCCGCTGCGCGTGCCACCGGGTACGCAGAGCGGGCAGGTGTTCCAGCTGCGCGGACGCGGCCTGCCGCGCGTGAACGCCAGTGGCGTGGGCGACCTGCAGGTGCGGGTGCAGGTGTGGACGCCGAAATCGGTGGACGGGGAGGAGGAGCAGCTGGTGCGCCGGCTCGCGGAAGTGCAGGCGGCGCCGCCGGCGTCGCGGGCGAAGGGGTTTTGGGAGCGGATGAAGGAAGTGCTGGGGGC
>CAYHCW010000078.1:3474-9108 GCA_964355025.1 uncultured Gemmatimonas sp.
TGATGTGTCGTTCGTTCGAATGGTGGTGACGCCGTCTGGTGCTGATGTCCGTGACGCGGTGTCGGCGGCGCTGTTTGGCGCGGGAGCGCTGGGGCTGCAGGAGGAAGGCGATGCGTGGGTGACGGTGCTCACGTCGTCGCGCGACGACGCGACGATGCTCGATGCGCTGAAGCTCGCGGCGCGGCGCGCCGATCCGTCGGCGGTGATTCAGGTAAGCGAACTGCCCGAGGTGGACTGGAGCTCGGCGTGGCGCGTGGGCATTCGCGCACACGAACTGGGCGCGCTGACCATCGTGCCGCCGTGGCTTGCCGACGGACGCGACCCGGCACGCACCGTCGTGATTGAACCGGAAATGGCGTTTGGCACGGGGGAACACGAGACCACGCGTTGCGTGGTGCGGGTGATGCAGGGCGTCATCCGCGCGGGCGACTCGGTGGCCGACCTCGGCGCCGGTTCGGCCGTGCTGGCGATTGCCGCCGCCAAGCTGGGCGCGACGCGGGTGGCGGCCATCGAGATGGACGCCGATGCGATTGCGAACGCCGAGTCGAACGTGGCGCGCAACGGCGTGACTGCGCAGGTGACGGTGATCGAAGGCGATGCGTCGGTGCTGCTTCCGCTGGTGGCCCCGGTGCGCGTGGTGCTGGCGAACATCCTGTCGTCGGTGCTGATCGAGATGCTGCCGATCATCGCCGCGGCGGTGCCGGCCGGTGGCGCGGCCATCCTGAGCGGCATCCTGCTGGAGGAACGACCGTTGATGCTCGCGGCGATCAGCGCGGATGGCGCGTGGGTGGTGAAGGGCGAGGAGGTGGAGGGGGAGTGGTGGGCGGTGAGGCTTCAGCGTGAGGGATGGACGGGTCTGGAAAAGAAGCTGTAAGCTTTAGGCTGTACGTTTTACGCCGTCTGCTTACTGCCAACTGCCAACTGCCAACTGCTAGCACCTAGCACCTAGCACCTATCACCTAGCACCTAGCACCTATCACCTAGCACCTAGCACCTATCACCTATCTCCTAGCCTCGTGTCCCTTCCCACCTTTCTTTCGATCGACCAACTCTCCGGCGACGCCATGCTGACGCTTGGCGAGGACGCGGCGCACCACATGCGGGTGCTGCGGCTCGAAGCGGGCGCGCGCGTGCAACTGGCGGACGGTCAGGGCGGGCGCGGCGTGGGCACGGTCGTGCGCGTGGCCAAGCGCAACGCCTCGGTGCAGGTGGACACGTGCGAGTTCGTGGAGCCGCTGCCGCCGGTGCACCTCATCGTCCCGATTGCCGATCGCGAACGGATGCTCTGGCTGGGCGAGAAGGCCGCCGAGCTTGGCGCGTCGAGCTGGCGGCCGGTGCTGTTCAAGCGCTCGCGCAGCGTGTCGCCGCGCGGCGAGGGTCCGACGTTTCAGCAGCGACTGCGTGCGCGCATGACGTCGGCACTCGAACAGTCGGGCGGGGCGTGGCTTCCCACGCCGTTTCCCGATTCCACGGTGGAGACATCGATTGCCGCCGCCCCCGAGGGCGTGCGCGTGGTGCTGGAAAAAGGCGGGACGTCGATCGCCGAGCTGCTGGGCGCCGAGCGGTCGGTGCCGGTGACGATCGTGCTCGGGCCCGAAGGGGGCCTGGAGCCGTCGGAACTCGCGCAGTTTGCCGCCGCCGGATTTCAGCCGGCGTCACTGGGCAGCTCGCTGCTGCGGTTCGAGACGGCGGGAGTGGCGGCACTGGCGGTGGCGCGGGCGATAAGGGGCTAGCGCACGACGAGGAGGGGTTCGGGGTGCGGGGGTTTGGTGCGGGGGAACGGGTGGAGTGCGGAGTGAAGAGCCAGGGGGGCACTCACCTCTTGACTGCCCCCGACCTCCTTCCCAACCTCCACTCGTACCTCCGCACCTGCACCCCGCACCCCGCACTCATTCCCCAAGTCAATGTCCTGCCTCTTCTGCAAAATCGTGAGCCGCGATATTCCCGCGACGATCGTCGCGGAGGACGCGCATTGCCTCGCGTTCCGCGACATCAACCCGGCGGCGCCGACGCACGTGCTCGTGATTCCCAAGGAGCACGTGGAATCGCTCAACCAGATGACTGATCCGGCGCTCGCTGGTAAAGTGCTGGCGTTCGCGCGCGACGTGGCGAGGGCCGAGGGCATCGCGGAGGGCGGGTATCGCGTGGTCCTGAACACGAATGCGGACGGGGGCCAGACGGTGTTTCACCTGCACGCGCACGTGCTTGGCGGCCGCGCGATGGGCTGGCCTCCGGGCTGATCGCCGGGGCCGTGCGCCAGGGACACGGTGTGTCCTTTGCTCGGGACGCTGGGCTGCACGTTGGGCCGCAGCAGTGGCGCGAAGCGACACGCGATGTCACCGGGACAGGACGGGCACAGGCACAGGCACAGGCGGATTAGGTGGCATCAAGGTTGCTCGTTGAATGGGTGGCGGCCACAAGGCCGTCCTCACTTCTTCGCCGAGTGACCGATGCTGACTGCCTGGTCGAGACGTTCCTGGATGCGCGCCCTGTCGCTCGTGGTGGCGGTGGCGACGCTCACGGCGTGCTATGACGATCCGTTCTCTCCCTACTGGGACCGCGGCACCTACTACCTGGTGTACGCGAACAACCGCCCGGTGCCGACCACGGTGAGCGGTGGCATCGGCTCCAACTCGCCGCGGCTCGAAGTGACGCGCGGCACGCTGACGCTGCGGCGCGACCATTCGTACCAGCTGCTGGTGGATGTGCGCGAATGGACCACGGGCGGGCAGTTCTACGAGACGACCAAGGTGTATGCGGGGCGGTACGAGAACGAGGACCGCTCGATCTACCTGACGTACTTCGACGAGCGCGACTACTACTCGAACGTGATGGTCGCCAACTGGCGGAACGGGCGGGTGGAGGTGGTGGTACCGAACGTGGATGGGAGGCTGGAGGTACTTTGCGTGTTCACTGAGTGAGGGGTGCGGGGTGCGGGGGTTTGGTGCGGGGGGATGAGTGGAGGTGGGGTGAGGGGGGAGGGGGTGGAGGTGGCGGGTGCAGGTGAGGGGTGGGACCGAGTCCCTCCTCCCTGACCGTCCGCACTTCGCCCGTCCCCCCGCACGAAACCCCCGCACCCCGAACCCAAGCCCCCTGAGGCACCCGCGACCCTCGCACTTGCTTGTGCCCGTAGTAACAGGCTAAGTTAAAAGGCTACAACCAGCTACGTCCCAAGCCGGCGCGCAATCGCCATGAAGGGGGGAGATCCAGATTGTCGGAAGTCATCATCCATGACGATGAAAACTTCGAGCGAGCGCTCAAGCGCTTCAAGAAGAAGTGCGAGAAGGCCGGAATTTTGTCGGACCTGCGCAAACATCGTCACTATGAAAAGCCGAGCGAGCGGCGCAAGCGCAAGTTGAACCAGGCGATGCGCAAGAACCGTCGCACCCGGTCGGTCTGATGCTGTCGCTCCACGGTCGCCGGAGTCCGGAGTTCAGCACCGCGGAGCTCGGCTCGCCGGAGTGACACCTCCCATCGTGGTATCCGAACAAGCCCGAACGAGCGATTTCGATCGCCCGGTCGGGTTTTTTCGTCCGCATGCGCTGACGGTCCTCGAGTTTCCGCGCGTGCTGGAGGTCGTGGCGGGCTACGCGCACTCGTCGCTGGGGGCCGCGCGCGTGGCGGCGCTGGTGCCGTCGTGCGACCTGGACGTCGTGCGCGCCGAGCACGCGCGGGTGGAGGCGATGCGCACGCTGGTGACGAGTGAAGGCGGCTGGGCCTCCGAGCCGATTCCCGACCTCACCGCCGCGTTCCCGCGCCTGCGCATCCCCGGCACGACACTCGACGGCGTGGCGCTGGGCGGTGCGGGGCGGCTGCTGGGTTCGGCGCGGCGCACGCGCGACGCGCTGTACGGCGACCGCGTGAGCGCGATGACGCGCGCGCTGCTGGTGCGCTACGCCGACGCGATGGCGCGCGACGCCGAGCTGGAACGCCGCCTGGAGAAATCGCTCGACGAGGACGGCACGGTGCGCGACGACGCGTCGCCCACGCTGCGCCGCATCCGCCGCGAGATGAGTGGCGCCGAGGGCGACCTGGTGCGCCTGCTGGAGCGCATGATGGCGAAGCTCGAGCCGCATCACCAGGTGAGCGACGCCTCGGTGACGGTGCGCAACGGCCGGTATGTGATGCCGATTCGACGAGAAGGGGCGCGGGGTGCGGGGGGGATCATCCACGACACGAGCGCCAGTGGTGCCACGGTGTTCATCGAGCCGCCGGCGGCCGTGGAGGCGGGGAACCGCATCCGCGAACTGGCCATCGCCGAGCAGCGCGAGATCGACCGCATCCTGCACGAACTCACCGACGCGCTGCGGCCGCACTGCGACGCGCTGGAGGCGTCGCTCGAGGCGCTCGTGGCGCTCGACACGCTGGCTGCGCGCGCGCGCTATGCCGTGGCCGCGCGCTGTACTCCGGCGCCACTCGGTGCATCAAGCGAGGGCTTTGCCATTGTTGACGGCCGTCATCCGCTGCTGCTCTCGCGCGGCGACGACGTGGTGCCGTTTGACCTCGCAATGCTGCCCGGCGAACGCACGCTGCTGGTGTCGGGCCCCAACACGGGGGGCAAGACGGTGCTGCTGAAGGCGCTGGCGCTGCTGTCGCTGATGGCGCAGAGCGGCATTCCCGCGCCGGTGGGCGAGGGGAGCCGCCTTGCGGCCTTTGACGGCGTCTTTGCCGACATCGGCGACGAGCAGAGCATCG
This sequence comes from uncultured Gemmatimonas sp., assembly GCA_964355025.1. GTDB lineage: Bacteria > Gemmatimonadota > Gemmatimonadetes > Gemmatimonadales > Gemmatimonadaceae > PNKL01. Next base: position 8,170 of record CAYHCW010000078.1, read on the forward strand.
AGGCGTCGCTGTCGACCTTCAGCGCCCACCTGAAGAACCTCACCGAGATCGTGTGCGACGCCACGAGTGAATCGCTGGTGCTCGTGGACGAGCTGGGCTCGGGCACCGACCCGCTGGAAGGCGCGGCGCTGGGCGGCGCGATTCTCGAGACGCTCACGCGGCGCGGCACGCTGACGGTGGCCACCACGCACCTGGGGGCGCTCAAGGAACTGGCGCAGGAAGTGCCCGGCGTGGTGAACGCGTCGCTGCAGTTTGACGCGGTGGCGCTGGCGCCCACGTACCGGCTCATCAAGGGCATCCCCGGCCGTTCGTACGGCCTGAGCATCGCGCGTCGCCTCAACATGCCGGCCGACGTGATTGCGCGCGCCGAAGAACGCGTGCCGCAGGCGGAGCGCGACATCCACACGCTGCTCGAGATACTCGAGACGCGAGAGCGCGAGAGCGCGGGGCTGCTGGCGCAGCTCGAAGCCGACCAGGCCGACGTGCAGCAGCGCGGGCACCGGCTGGCCGAGCGCGAGGGGGAGATCAAGCGCAGGGAGCGCGAGCTGGAAAAGGCGTCGCGGCAGGACGCGCGCCGGTACCTGCTGGATGCGCGCGCCGACCTGGAGCGCACCATCAAGGAGCTGAAGGCCGCCGGAGCTGTCGGTGCGGCCGGCGCCGTCGGCGGCGGCGCAGCCGGATTGGAGGCGGCTGCCATCGCGGCGCGCCGCGCCGTGGAGCAGCGCGCGGCGCAGGAAGCCGAGGCGCTGGGCGCCATCGACCTGGCGGAGCGTGACGAGAACCGGCGCGCGGCCGAGCCGGTGGCCGGCGCGCTCGACGTGGGTCAGGCCGTGGCCGTCTCGACGCTTGGCGGCAAGGCCGGGCGATTGCTGGAGCTGCGCGGCCGCGACGCGGTGGTGATCGTGGACGTTCGCACCGCCGAGGAGTTTGCAGCGGGCC
>CAYHCW010000079.1:0-9082 GCA_964355025.1 uncultured Gemmatimonas sp.
TGCTCATCGAGTACTCGGGCACGCTGCTGGTGGTGAGCCACGACCGCGAGTTCCTGGACAACGTGGTTACCAGCACGCTGGTGCTCGAGGGAGGAGGGCGGGTGGGAGAGTTTGTTGGTGGATACACCGACTGGGTGCGTCAGCGTGTCACCGTCGCCACGCCGGAGCAGCTCAGGAAGGCCGCCACGCCAGCGCAGAAGCCGGCGCCAGTGTCGAAGAAGAAGAAGCTGAGCTTCAAGGAGCAGACGGAGCTTGCCGCGTTGCCGGGCCAGATCGACACAATGGAAGCCGAACGCAGCGCGCTGTACGCGCAGATGGCCGAGCCGGCGTTTTTGCGCGATGGCGCGGCGGTGGCCAGGGCGCAGGCACGGCTGGCAGCTATCGACGCCGACATCGCACGACTCACCGAGCGCTGGGAAGCGCTCGAAACAGTTGCCGCCGAGACGGGTAAGAACGTATCATGACGACCATGCAACGACACTTCTCATTCGTCGCACTCATCGCCGCATTCGGCGCGGCCCATGCGGCGCTCGCCCAGGAACAGACGCCGCCGGTCGAGATGGGGTTCTGGAACGGCTCGCTGCGTAGCGTGCAGATGGGAGGCTCCGGTCGCTACTCGGGCACCGCGAAGATCGCGCCGGTGCCGGGCAAGCCGGCGAACTTTCGCCGGGTGGAGTTGCGGCTGTCGACGCCCGGCGGGTCGGGACTCCTCGAATGGAGCGTGTCGCCGGGACGCTGCGGCAGCATCATCCAGCCGCTCAAGCGCGCCGGGGAACTGCCGTCGCTCGAGATGCGATCGGCCGGCAACGCCGAGCTGATGTTCGAAGGCGCCCTGTACGACTTCAAGGGCGATTCCACCTACCAGCTGATGGTCTTCAAGGATGGCGCCAAGGAGCAGAACATGGTGGCGTGCGCCAACCTGAAGTACGCGGTGCCCAAGCCGTAGCGCCGGCGCGGCCGGTTACGGCACCACCCGCAGCGGTTGTGTGATGATGAGCCGCCCCGTGCCGCCCCGGACCTCGAAGGCCATGGTGCCCGCGCGGTCGGGCGTCACCTCGAAGTCATAGATCTCGCCCATGCTGATGGCCTGGCGTGCCGGCCGGAGCGTGGACTGCGACGCGGGCAGGTCGAAACCGTCCTTGGCCAGCGCTCGCCACTGCGTCACGACACTGTCGCGGGTCACCTGCATGGAGAGGTTCGGGTTGCCGGTGGTGATGTTGGCGACACGCAATCGGTACGACTGCCCGACGTGCATCGTGAGCGGCGCACGACGCTGGGCCGTGCTTCCGTTGAACGCGACAAATCCCACGACGTTGTTGGCCATCATGAAGCTCAGGTCGTGGTCGCGGTCCACGGCGGCGCCGGGCTCGACGATGGTGATTGGCGCGTAGAGTCCGCCATTCTGCTGCCGCACATCCTCGAAATGCGTGTGATACATGAACGACCCGGAGCGCGGCGGAGTGATGTGCACCACAAACGAATCGGACGGCATGATGGGCGGCGTGCGCGACCCGGGCATGCCGCCGAGGCCGACGACCCCGTCGTAGAAGCTCTCGAGTTCGATGCCGTGCCAATGGATGGCCGTCGGTTCGCCCGACTGGTTGACCACCGTGATCGTCGTCGGTTCGCCGCGATGCAGCACCATGGGTGAACTCATGGCCTGCATCGAATCGCGCGCCGGTTCGCCCACGCCCTCCTGCAGAATGGCCGCGAAACGCCGCCCGAGGCTGTCCGCCGCGGTGGAGTCGGAGTGCACCACGAGGCGCAACGCGCGGCGCGCCGTCACGGGTGCAAGGGCCACTCGTCCCTTCCTCGGGCGCACATCGATGCCCAGCATCAGCCCGGCCATGCCCTGTTCCACGTGATGCTCGGGGGCGTGCTCGTGACTGGGCTCGGCCTGGCCGGCAATCCGGGTGATGGGCTGCAGGTGGAACGTGAGATGGCAGTGGAAGACCCAGCCGCCCACGCGATCGGGCGACCAGACCATCTGCATGGTGGAGCCCGCGGTCAGCTTCTCCGTGACCGCCATGCGGCGATCGGCCGGCGCGTACACCGTGTCGCGCCCGGCAGCGCCATGCGCGTCGATGCGAAAGTAGAAGCCGTGCAGGTGCATGGGGTGCACGTCGGCGGAGGCGTTGATCAGGCGCCAGCGGATGGAGTCGCCGGCCGTGTACGCGAGCCGCTCGGTCTGCGGCCACGACTTGCCATTGATGGCCCAGAACTCGCGGGCAATGCTGAAAGTCCCGTTGGCGTTGGACGAGTCGCTCCAGAGCGTGATCATGAAGATGCGGTCGGCGCGCGGCGTCGCCGACGACGGAGCGTCCACCACGAACGCGCCGTTGAGCTGGCTGTCATAGCCATAACGGAGGGCCGGCCCGGTGGCGCTCGAAATGGTCCCCCAATAGAAGAACGTGCCCTCGGTGTCGGCGGTGAACTCATGCTCCACCGTGGCACCGCTGGCGATCACCAGCGAGTCGCGCGCGTCGGTGGCGTGGCTCGACAACCCGCGGACGACCAGCGTGAGGCCGCTCAGTGGATTGCGAATGGACACGTGCACACGCGTGCCCTGCCTGACGCGCAGCACCGGCCCGGGAATGGTCGCGGTCTTTCCTTCCTCGGCGAACGCGAGCATCGGCAGGTCGCGCGCGACCCCGGAGTGCAGCGTCCACGCCGTCCACTGCGCCACGAGACGCAGCGTCAGCACACCGTGGCGCAGCGTACCGGCGCTCTTGCGGTTGTCGTTGGGGCGGGCCGCGGGAAAGACGATCCCGGCGGGGGGCGTGACACGTGCGGGAGGTGGAGCCGGGGCCGCGACGGGAGACTGCGGCAGGACGGCGAGCACTGCGAACAGGGGGGCGAGCGCGCTCACATGGCAACTCGATATCGGGGGGGCGGCTAACGTACCCCTACTTGCCGCGCGCGTGCAATAGCCGCGCCGCCCAGATGCCGCCCAGCAATCCGCCGAGGTGCGACTGCCAGCTGATGCCCATCTGGCCGGGCATCACGCCAAACACCATGCCGCCCCACAGGGCGGTGACGCCGATGCTTGCGACAAATGGCCAGAACCGACGCGCGAACCACCCGCTGAGCATCAGGTAGCCGAGGTAGCCGAAGATCACGCCGCTGGCGCCGATGTGCACCGAGCCTGGCGCGCCCAGCAGCCACGCCACGAGTCCCGAGCCAAGCACGGCGGCAGCAGAGACCCAGTAGAACGGCTTGCGGCCGCCAAAGACGAGCACGAGCCAGCCGAGGATGAGCAGCGAGACGCTGTTGGCGGCCAGGTGGGCCACGTTGCCGTGAAGGAACGGCGCAAAGAGGATGCCCCACAACCCATCGACGGTGCGGGGCACCACGCCGAAGCGGGCGAGCGCGCCGCCGAGCACCGTGTTGGCGCCGAGCGTGAGCCACGAGACGCCGAGCGGCGCGGCGAGCGTGACGGCCTGCGACTTCACTGTTCCGACAAGGCTCGGAACGGATGGCGGTTGGCGGCGGGCGGTTGGCAGTGGCATTGAGGGAAATGAAGTGGCTAGACTGGACGGACTCAACTGGACAGGGCAGGGTCCATCCGCTGGCCCCCCATGCAGCCCGGGCGTAAGTTTCGTCCCTGCTACCATAGAGTAGGCCCCCTCTCCGGACCCCCCGCCGTGGACGCAATCGAGCGCCTGAAAGCCGCGCTGGCCGACCGTTACCGCATCGAGCGCGAGCTCGGGACCGGCGGCATGGCCACCGTCTACCTCGCCGAGGACCTCAAGCACGACCGAAAGGTTGCGGTGAAGGTGCTCAAGCCCGAACTCGCTGCGGTGCTCGGCGCCGAGCGGTTCGTGGTGGAGATCAAGACCACGGCGAGCCTGCAGCATCCGAACATCCTGCCGCTGTTCGACAGTGGCACGGCGGACGGATTCCTCTTCTATGTCATGCCCTATATCCAGGGCGAGACGATTCGCGACAAGCTGAACCGCGAGACGCAGTTCGGCGTGGACGAGGCCGTGCGCATGACGCGCGAGATTGCCGACGCACTCGACTACGCGCACCGCCACGGCGTGATTCACCGCGACATCAAGCCCGAGAACCTGCTGCTGCACGACGGGCGGGCGATGGTGATGGACTTCGGCATCGCGCTGGCGGTGAGCGCGGCGGCCGGCGGTCGCATGACCGAGACGGGCCTGTCGCTCGGTACGCCGCACTACATGAGCCCGGAGCAGGCCACCGCCGAGAAGGACCTGACGCCGCGGGCCGACGTGTATTCGCTGGCGAGCGTGCTGTACGAGATGCTGACCGGCAATCCGCCGCACGTGGGCGCGTCGGCGCAGCAGATCATCATGAAAATCATCACGGAGCCGGTGCAGCCCGTGACGGCGCATCGCAAGACGGTGCCGGCGCACGTGTCGGCCGCGCTGGCGCGGGCGTTGGAGAAGCTGCCGGCCGACCGGTTCGAAAGTGCGAAGGCGTTTCGCGACGCGTTGGGGAGCGAGGGCTACTCGTACGCGACCGCGGCGGGACTCACTGCGGCTACGCCAGCGAAAGCCGTGGCGGGCCGGTTCGGCGGTCGGCGCGCCACGCTGGCCGCGTGGGCGCTCGCGGCGGTCGCGATGCTCGCCGCCGGTGCCGGCTGGATGCGTCGCGCACCGGAACAGCCCTTGCGGCGATTCGACCTGGTGTTCGGCAACATCACGCTGAATCCAGGCAGCGAGGTGGTGGTCTCGCCTGATGGGTCGATGATCGCCCTGTCCGGGGACGTCGGCGGCGAGCGGGCGATCTATCTGCGCCATCTCGACGGCGACCCGGAGTTCCGCAAGATCGCGGGCTCCGAGAGTGGCGCGGCCCCGTCGTTCTCGCCTGACAACCAGTGGATCGTCTTCCGGAGGAACAGTGATCGCTCGCTGGTGAAGATCTCGGTAGGCGGCGGCGGTGCGGTGACGCTCGTGCCGACCGGGAAATTTGATCCCTATTGGCCGCACTGGGGCACGGCCGACCAGATTGTCTTCGTCACCCCGGGTGGTGGAGCCCGCGTCGCCGCAAGCGGCGGCGAGCCCGTGCTGATGCCCAAGGTGCGGAGCCGGCGGATCTTCCTGCTGCCCGACGGCAGCGGCGTGCTGCACTCGGGAGCCGGCGAAGTGTCGCTGTACGACCTCAAGACGGACTCGTCGGTCGTGCTGATCCCAAGCGGTTCGGGGGCCGTGTACGTCCCGACGGAACACCTTTTGTACAACACCACGGATGGCGGGACCTTCGCCGTCCGCTTCAACCTGGCGAAGCATCAGGTTGAAGGCGCCGCGGTCCGTGTCCTGGAGCGCGTGGGAGGAACCGGCAACGTGCGCGGGTACTGGGTATCCGCCTCCGGCGTGCTCGTGCAGCATGATGCGGAGGGGTCCGGGAACTCGACGTCGAATCTTCTGGTCATCGTGGATCCCGGGAGTGGTGCCGATACCGTGCGGCTGCCACCGGGTCGGCGGGCGAAGCCGCGGTTCTCCCCGGACGGTCGCTCCATCGCGATGGAGGTCGCCTCCGACGTTCGCAACGGGGCGTCGGATCTCTACACGCTGAATCTCGTGACCGGCACGTACACGCAGCTCACGTTCGACGGAGACAACGACGAACCCGTCTGGTCGCCAGACGGCAAGCGCATCCTCTTTGACCGAGTCGCGTCCATCGCGCCGGGTGAGGACCTGTACATCAAGCCGGCCGACAACAGCGGCCCAGAGCGGCGGTTGACGACCATGCGTTCCGGGGAGATCCGCGCGCAACAGTGGATGGACGACAAGACGCTGCTGTTCGACGCCATGACGCCGGATCGTGCGATCGACGCGTTTACGATGGGCGCCGATTCCGGAAGCGCGCCCGTGCCGTACCTGAAGTCGCCCTTCAACGAGGGGGAGCCGCGACTCTCTCCCGACCGCAAGATGATGGTCTTCACGTCGGATGAAGCCGGCGGGCAGCAGGTGTGGATGCGGGACTTCCCCGTGCCACAGGGCAAATGGAATATCTCGCGCGGTGATGCGCGGTCGCCGCGCTGGTCGCCGGATGGCAAGTTCGTGTACTTCTGGCGCGCCGGTTCGCCAATAGACACGCTGTTCCGCGTGCGCGTGGACCGGACGTCGAATGTCGTGGTGCAGGCGCCAGAGATGGTCGTCGCGATGGATGCCGACGGTACAGTGAACTGGGACCTCCATCCTGATGGGCGCCGTTTCCTCGTTGCGGTTTCGGGAGGCAGCGCGGCGCCGACGGCGTCGACCGCGAAGCCATCGCGATACCTCATCCTGCAGAACTGGTTTGGCGAGCTGCGCCGGCTTACCGCCGCGAGATCGAAATGAGCGACGTGATGTCGCGGCTGTCGGCGGCCATCGCCGACCGCTACCGCATCGAGCGCGAGCTGGGGCAGGGCGGCATGGCGACGGTGTACCTCGCCGAGGACCTGAAGCACAAGCGCAAGGTCGCGGTGAAGGTGCTCAAGCCCGAACTCGCCGCCGTGCTCGGCGCCGAGCGGTTCGTGCAGGAAATCACGACGACGGCGGCGCTGCAGCATCCGCACATCCTGCCGCTGTTTGATTCGGGCACGGCGGACGGCTTCCTGTTCTATGTGATGCCGTTCATTGACGGCGAGACGCTGCGGAGCAAGCTCGACCGCGAGACGCAGTTCGGCGTCGACGAATCGGTGAAGATCGCCGTCGCGGTGGCGGATGCACTCGACTACGCGCATCGCCACGGCGTGATCCACCGCGACATCAAGCCCGAGAACATCCTGCTGCACGAGGGGCGGCCGATGGTGGCCGACTTCGGCATCGCGCTGGCGCTGAGCGCGGCGGCGGGCGGTCGGATGACCGAGACGGGTCTTTCGCTTGGCACGCCGCACTACATGAGCCCCGAGCAGGCGACGGCGGAGAAGGAGATCAGCGCACGCAGCGATGTGTATTCGCTGGCGAGCGTGCTGTATGAAATGCTCGCTGGTCAGCCGCCGCACCTGGGCGGCAGTGCGCAGCAGATCATCATGAAGATCATCACGGAGCAGGCGCCCTCCGTGACCACGTTGCGCAAGTCTGTGCCTCTGCACGTGGCCGCGGCGGTGGCGAAGGCGCTGGAGAAGCTGCCGGCGGATCGGTTTGAGAGTGCGAAGGCGTTTGCCGATGCGCTGGGCAACGCGAGCTACACGAGTGCGAGCGGCGCGGCGCGCGTGGCGTCCTCGGCGGCCCCCAGAAGCGTGCGGGGCCGGGCGATGGCGTTCGCGCCGTGGGTGCTGCTCGCGGCGGCGGCCGTGTTCATCGCCACGGCGCCGCTGCGGTCGCGACCGCCCCAGCCGCCGCCGGTGACGCGCTTTGCGTTGCGCGTTGAGGGTGTGGGTGAAGTGCGCGACGGCAGCGGATCGCCCATTGCCGTGTCGCCGGACGGCTCCAAGATCGTGTACATCGGCCGCGACTCGGCTGGGACCACGTCGCTCTATCTGCGCGCGATGGACCGGGACGAGCCGGTGCCAGTTGCCGGGACGCGCGGGGCCATCGCGCCCTTCTTTTCGCCGGATGGGCAGTCGATCGGCCTCAACGTCGACGGCAAGGTCCAGAAGGTCAACCTCAACGGCGGCTCGGTAACGACGGTCGTCGAGACGTCGAGCAATGGCCTGTCGTGGGGGACGGACGGGTACATCTACTACACCACAAGCACGCGCGGACTCGAGCGGGTGAGCGAATCCGGAGGGCGTCCTGAACTGGTCGTTCGCAACGACTCGGCGACGAACGAGGTGATCCGGTTCCCGGACGCGCTGCCTGGAGGGCGCACGGTGCTCGTGACGCTCGTGCGTGACGGTGGCCCGGTGCTCGCCGCGGTGTCGCTCGCCGATCACAAGCTGCACGACCTTGGGCTACCCGGGATGTACCCCCACTTCGTGAACGGCGGGTACGTCGCCTTCGTCCAGCTTGACGGTACGCTGTTCAGCGTGCCCTTCGACGAGCGACGGCTCGCGATCACCGGGCCGGCGGTGCCAATAGAAAACGGTGTGAAATACGGCCCGGCCTTTCCGGCGAAAATGGGAATCTCCCGCACGGGGACGATGGCATTCCTCGGTGGCTCCGGGACGCTCGGCAACGAACTCGTCATCATTCCTCGCGCCGGCAAGGAGGTGACGGTGCCGTCGCCGACTGGAACGGAGTTTGGCAATCCGCGATTCTCGCCCGACGGTCGGCGGCTCGCGGTGACCGCGTCGGGGTTCGCGCAGGGCACGGTGAACAACCTGTGGACGTACGACATAGGCGGCAGCAACCTCGTCCGGCTCACCTTCGACTCGGTGAGTCGCAACGCGGAGTGGGCTCCTGACGGCCAACATCTGGTGTTCACACGCGGCGATACCGCCGTGTATCGGCTGTCGACCGACGGCAGCGGCGTGCGCGAGACGTTCAAGGTGCGCCCCGTGTCGCCACCGTCGCAGCTGGCCGTTCTGCCGGACGGGAAGCACGTGGTATTTCGCGTGTTCATTCGGGCCACCGGGCGCGATATCTGGTTCGCCGCACTCGACAGCGCCGGTGCGGGGCGACCGCTGCTGCAGACACCGTTCAGTGAGCGCGCGGTCGCGGTTTCTCCTGATGGCCGCTGGCTCGCATACGTGTCCAACGAGACAGGGACGGCGGACGAGATCTACGTCCGACGGATCGAGGCGGGGAGCGGGCGGTGGAAGGTGACGCGCACCGGCGGTCGCGAGCCGCGCTGGGGGCCCGGCGGTCGCGAACTGTACTATCGAACATCGGACAGCGTGATGGCCGTCGCCATGACGCCAGGTGCGGAGCCGCACTTTGGCCAGCCGCGCGTCGTCCTCGTCGGCAACTTCCGCACGAACTTCAACGAAGTGAACTGGGACATTGCGGCGGACGGAAGCAAGATGGTATTCGTCCGCACTCCTGCGGAGCCCGGAGCGCTGGCCATGCACGTGGTGGTGCACTGGTTTGATCAGCTGCGGGCGGCCCCCAAGGGACCGGCGCGATGAGCGACGCCGCGACGCGCCTCAGCACGGCCCTCGCCGACCGCTACCGCATCGAGCGCGAGCTCGGGCAGGGCGGCATGGCGACGGTGTACCTCGCCGAGGACCTGAAGCACAAGCGCA
>CAYHCW010000080.1:0-9063 GCA_964355025.1 uncultured Gemmatimonas sp.
CTCGACGGCTTCTCGTGCACCGAGTGCGGTCGCTGCACCTCGGTGTGCCCGGCCAATACCACCGGCAAGATGCTGTCGCCGCGCAAGATCATGATCAACGTGCGCGAGCGGCTCGAAGCAAAGGCGCCGGTGCTCCTCGGCACGGCCGTGGGGTCAGCCGAGTTCGACGCCAGGACGCTGCTCGACGGCTACATCACCGAGCAGGAGCTGTGGGCCTGCACCACCTGCCGCGCCTGCGTGCAGGAATGCCCGGTCTCCATCGACCAGTTGTCGGTGATCCTCGAACTGCGCCGCAACCTGGTGCTTGGCGAGTCGCGCTTTCCCGAAGAGGTGATACCCGCCTTCGAGAGCATGGAGCAGCGCGGCTCGCCGTGGGCGTTCGACCCGGGCGACCGCGGCAAGTGGGCCGACGGCATGAACATCCCGACGATGGCCGAGCTTGCCGAGCGCGGTGAGCAGGCCGAGGTGCTGTACTTCGTGGGGTGCATGGGATCGTTCGACGACCGCGCCAAGAAGACCACGGTTGCGTTTGCCAAGATCATGCAGGCCGCCGGCGTGCGCTTTGCCATCCTCGGCCGCGAGGAGAAGTGCAACGGCGACCCCGCGCGCCGCATGGGCAACGAGTACCTGTACCAGATGCTCGCCAAGGACACGGTCGAGACTCTGGCCAAGTATGCCGTGAAGACGATCGTGACGACCTGCCCGCACTGCATGCACCAGCTGGGCAACGAGTATCCGCAGTTTGGCGGCAACTACGACGTCATCCACCACTCGACGTTCATCGAGCACCTGATGGCGCAGGGGCGCGTGCCGCTGCGGCAGGACCTGCACGAGCCCGTGAGCACCTTCACGTACCACGACTCGTGCTACCTGGGGCGCTACAACCAGGTGTACGATGCGCCGCGCGAGACGCTGCGGCGCGCGCTGCCGGTGGTGAACCTCGTGGAGATGCCGCGCTCGAAGGACCGCGGGCTCTGCTGCGGCGCCGGCGGCGGTCGCATGTGGATGGAGGAGAGCGAGGGGAAGCGCATCAACGCCGAGCGTGCCGACGAAGCGCTGGCCACGGGCGCGCAGGCCGTGGCGGTGGCGTGCCCGTTCTGCATGACGATGCTCAACGACTCGATTGCGTCGCGCGACTCGGCGATCCCGGTCTATGACATCGCCGAGGTGGTGGCGGAGCGACTGGCCTAGTTGCCCGTCGCCGCGAACGGGTGCTCGAGGCTGAGATAGAGGAAGATCTGCCGCGTGCCGTTGCTCCCGCCCAGGCCGATGGGGAGTCCGATGCCGGGAACGATTTGCAGTCCGCTGCGGAAGTCGTAGCCCCAGCGAATGCCGGGCACGATGAACGCAGACTCCGATACCGAACTGCCGGCATTCGAGTCGGTCGTGGTGCGGGTCCAGACTGTTTCCAGCATCACGTTGAATCGCGACCGCACGAGCCAGATGAAACTCTGCCCCGCGAACACGTTGTGCAGGCTCGTGGACGCGTCGCCGGCGCCGGGCGCCTTTGACAACGTGGTCGCTCCGAGATTGGTGTGCGAGACGAGGGACCGGCCCAGCGTCTTGCTGACCGGCAGGTTCACTTGCAGGCCGCCGCCGCCGAGCCCGAGGCCCTTTGTGTGGTCGCCCGTCGGGAAGCTCCACGAGATGCGCGGCGACACGGCGATGCCGCGCTTCTCGTCGAACAGCGCCTGCACACGGTAATTCACCATCACGTCGCCCACGCCGGTGGAGGCGGGAGTCCCCTGCTGCGACAGCGGAATCGTGTAGCTCAGCTGATGGCGACGCCCACCCAGCGGCCACTCCTGCGTCAGCGAGTACGCCCAGCCGTCCGTGCCGCTGGTGCGACTGAAGCCGGAGATGTGCTGCACCACGCCCTTCTCCTGGTTGTACGCCTCCTCCACGAGGAAGGAGTTGTCGGAGATGGGCGCCTTTTCAGCGGCCTTGGAGACGGTATCGCGGGCGGTACCCTGTCCGGAAAGCGCAGTCGCGAAGAAGAGTCCCAGCAGCGCCGGGCGGAAAGCGGATGTCACTGGTGACCCTCGGGTGTCAGGGTTCGAGCCGAAGGTCCGGTCGCCGGCCCTCCGTCTCGTCCTTGGGGAGCACGGTGAGGAGGATGCGCGCGCCGTCGCGCCGCACCACGACCTTGGCGCCGCACGTCTCGCACCGGCCAGTAATCGGTGGTGTACTGCTGAACTGCTCGATGCGATAACTGCACGTGGGGCAGTACAGTGCAGGCAGTTCCTCGGGACGTATCGCGGCACGCGCGCCCGAGCGGCGCGGCCCGGCGTCCGGCTCCTCTTCCTTGTTGATGGCGCTGGTCATCGAGCTGAACAGGAGCTGGCGTTCCATCTCCGTCATGTGGGCAAGCTGCGCCGGCGTGGCCAGCCCGCGCTGCTGCAGCGCGCGCGCCACCTGCGGCGGAACCGACGGATTGTGCAGCGTTCCGCGATCTCCCTCGGTGTCGGACGGTCCCAGCTCCCCGCGCAGGCTCCGCCCCACCCGCCAGATGGCTGCCACCGCCACGCCGAGCACCAGCACCGCGAGGCCGAGTAGACGCAGGTCCATCTGCAGCAACGGCTGGTTCACCCGAGCCGCACCTCGTGAATGGTGATCTGGCGTTCTGCGGGCCCGCTCGCCGGACGGGCGCTGCCGTGCGGGCTGACGCTCGCCCCAAGGCCCGCGCATGCAGTGAGAAAGCCCTCGAGGGCCGGACGTCCGGGATCTGCGACGAGTGCCACGCCACCCGGTGCCAGCGATTGCACCACCGCACGCGCCACCATCGGCGCATATGCTCGCTCATACAATACATCGGAGGCCAGTACCAGGTCAAAGCCCCGAAGATCACCGGGAAACACGCGCCAGTCCACGAGCCGGGTGCTGATGTCCCGCCCGAGGTTGCGCACGGCGTTCCGCCGCGCGAAGCGCAACGCGTCGTCGTAATAGTCCGTCGCGGTGACGTCGTATCCCGCCTCCGCTGCGCACAACGCCGGCAGTCCGAGCCCACACCCAAGCTCCAGCGCACGGCATCCCGCTCCGTTGAGCGCGCGCACCGCGGCGGCCAGCGCGACCGCCGACGGCCACAGGTCGGCCCAGTACGGCAGGCGTTCATCGCGCGCGAAGTCGGCCTCACTGATGAGATCATCCACGCTGCGCGGCCGCTCCAGGCGCCACGTGCGTGTGCCAACCACCACCTCACGCACGTCGAGCACGAACCGGTCATCAAGCCGCGCGAGTTCAGGCGCCAGCACGGGCGCAGGCGGCGCGCTCACAGCGCGAACGACTCGGCGAGCTGGGCGTCACCCGTGAGCAGCAGCGCCGACAGCCGCTCGCCGGCCGCGTGCGTCGGCTTGTCCTCGGGTACCACCAGCAGGGCGTTGGCGCGGGCCATCGACGTCAGGATGCCCGAGCCCTGTGGCCCGGTCAGGCGCGCGGTCAGCTCGCCGGACGACTGCGCGGTGACGATGGCGCGCAGGAAGTGCGTGAGCTTCGCGCCAATCTGCACGGGCTCCTCGAGCGTGACCGGCACGGGGCGGCGGTGAAGGCGTGCGTGCCCGAGCAAGCGGCGGATGGCCGGTCGCACGAACAACTCGAAGGTCACCATCACCGAGACGGGATTGCCCGGGAGCCCGATCCACGGCACGCCCTGCAGCGCGCCAAACCCGATGGGAGCTCCCGGGCGCATGCGCACCTTCCAGAACTTCAGTTCGGCGCCGAGCGCGCCGAGCACCTCGCGCGTGTAGTCGAACTCGCCCACCGAAATGCCTGCCGTGCTGACAATCAGGTCCGGGCTGGCGGCGAGGGCGCGCTCGAAGAGTGCACGAATGGACTCGGGGGTATCGGACGCATTGCCGATGGGCACCGGAATGCCGCCCGCATCACGCACCAGGGCATGCAGCGTGTAGCTGTTGGAGGCGACGATCTTGCGCCCGGCGCGCACGAGGTCAAAGCCGTCGAGGTCCACCAACTCGTCGCCCGACCCGAGGATGGCGACGCGCGGCGCGCGGTGCACCGCCACCTCAGCGTACCCGAGCGACGACAACACGCCGACCTGCGCCGGTCCCAGCGGTTCGCCCTTCGGAAGCACGACATCGCCCTCGCGGAAGTCCTCGCCGCGCGGCCGCACGTTCTTGCGCGCGTCACGGCCATCCCGCGCTCGCACCGTCACCGTGCCGGCATCGGTGTCTTCCACGCGCACCACGGAGTCGGCCCCCTCCGGGAGTGGCGCGCCCGTCATGATGCGCGTGGCCTCGCCCGCGCCAACGGCGCGCGTGGGGAACTGCCCGGCGGCCACGGTCTCGATCACGCGAAACTCGCGCGGCGACGCCTCGCTGGCTCCCTCGAGCTCGCGGCCGCGCACGGCATAGCCGTCCATCGCCGAATTATCGAGGTGCGGCAGTGTGTACGACGCCACCGCGTCGGCAGCGAGCACACGGCCGAGCGCGTCGAGCAGCGGCAGGTGCTCGACGTCAAGCGCGCGCACGTCGCCGGTGATGCGCGCCACAGCCTCGGCGACACTCAGCATGACGGCGCTACCGCAGGCCGCGCGACGCCGCGAGACGCACGAGGATGTCATCCTGCACCTGCTCCACGGCGCGATTGGGCACGGTGAAATTGTTGCACAGGAAGCTGAACAGGAGCAGCCGGCCATCGGCGGTGGTCACGTACCCCGAGAGTGAGCGCGCCTTGTCGACGGTGCCCGTCTTGGCGTGCACGTTGCCCTCCGCCAGGGTGCCCTTCATGCGCGCACGAATGGTGCCATCGACGCCCGCAATCGGCAGCGCGTCGTAGAACGTCCTGAACTCGGCGTGCGTGCGCATGGCGTCGAGCACCCGCACGATCGTCTCGGGCGTCACGTAGTCGTGCCGCGAGAGCCCACTGCCATCGCGCACGGCGTGCCCGGCCGTGTCGACCCCCCAGGCCGCCAGCTGTCGCTGCACGACGCGGCGCCCGCTGTCCGGCGTGCCGACGCCGGTCTTCTCGAGTCCGAGCGTGCGAAAGAGTATCTCGCCGATCTGGTTCTGCGACGGCTTTTCGAACAGCGGCAGGATGGTGCGCAGCGGTGGCGACCAGAGCGTGAACAACGGCGTCACGCCCGCGACGGGGGCGGCCGGTGCGCTGATGACGTTGCCACGCAACACGATGCCACGGTCGGCCAGCGCCTCGGCGAACGCCTCGAGCCAGGCCTGCGACGGGTTGCGAATGGCCACGTCCACGGTGGCGCTGTCACCGGCCTTCACGAAGCCCGCGAGATCGACCCGGGGGCGCGGCCCTCGGATGTCCGTCTCCCAGCGGATGCTGTTTCGCGCACGCGCCTCCGGGTCCATCATGCCGCCGGTCACCACCGACACGCGGCCAATCTGCGGCACCGCGCGCGCCGGCGCCGTGCGCACGGAGGCCACGCCCCCGACCCGCGTGGCGGCTCGCACCGTGACGCGTGCCACGCCCTCATTGAAGAACAGTTCATCCACACCTGCCGAGTATCCGTAGTCGAGGTTGTCCCACGACCAGCCGAACCCGAGCGTCGAGTCGGCAAAGGCGTCGCCTCCCGTGACCAGCGCCCCGGCGATCTCGCGCACACCGCGCGCCCACAACGAGTCGGCGGCGGCGCGCAGCGGCTTCATGGCATCGCCGAACGCCGCGTCGCTCACCGTCGGGTCGCCGCGGCCGATCACCACCAGGTCGCCGCGCATCGAGCCGTTCACCACCGGGCCGTTGGTGGCGAAATCGGTGCGAAACCGGAAGTCCGCACCGAGCTGTGCCACGGCAGTGGCTCCGGTGAGGATCTTCTGGTTGGACGCCGGCATGAACAGCTTGCCGGCGTTCCGCGCGTACAGCGTGTCGCCGCTTACGGGATCAACGATGAGCATTCCCCAGTTGGCGTTGCGGAACGCCGCCTGCGTCGCCATCGAGTCGATGGCGCGCGCCAGCGACGCGCGCGCGCTGGAAGGTGCAGGCCGCGTCGCGCCGCCAAAGGTGGCGCACGAGGCGGCAAGGGCGCTGCCGAGCAGGAGGACGCGACGCATCGATCAGGACCGGTGGGAGAGGTGGTGCTGTTCGACCCACGCCACCAGCTGCTCGAGCCAGCCGTCGTGGTCGAGACGGAACACGGGGAAGGGAAGATCGCGCACCTCACCGTCGCTGACCATCGCCTGCCACGCCGCGGCATTGGGAAGCGCCGGGTCGTACAGCGGCTCGGTGTGGGCGGCGCGCCGGAAGATCTCCACCTTGGGAAGATCGGTCGCCTTGAAGCCCTCGCACAGCACGAGGTCGGCGTCGGCCATGTAGCGCGCGGCGACCTCCTGCGGCGTGAGCGGCTGCTCCCAGTGCGCAACGAACGCAAACTTGTCGGGCGAAATCATCGCCACGCGCTCGGCCTCGCCCTCGTGGTAGTGGCGATAGGTGTCGGTGTTCACCGGGTCCATGCTGAACGTGTGCGAACCGTGCTTGATGGTCATCACGCGCACGCCACGGCGCGTGAGCGCCGCCGCGAGCCGCACGACCAGCGTCGTCTTGCCCGAGTTCTTCTTGCCGGTGATCGAGAGCAGGGGCGGCGTCATGACTGGGATGCGTTCGGAAGGTCGCCGGCGGAATTCACGTTGAAGAAGATGCGGGCGGGCTCGCCGTACTGCGACACCTCGGCCGCGGGCAGTCGTGCGACCCGCACGTCCTCGAAGAACCCGACGACGCGCCGGTCCCCGGCGTCGAGACGCCGTTCAATGGCAGCGAGACACGCTGGGCTGTACCACGCGCACAACGGTTCGACGCCGCGGCCCGATGTTTCACTTTCCGGCACGGCCACGTCGGCGCCCGCGTCCCCGAGCGCGCGGAGCGCGCACAGCAGCCCCGCCGGGACAAACGGCATGTCCCAGGCGACGACCAGCACAGGCAGGCCGTTGGCGTGTGACAGCGCAGCATGCAGCCCGCCGAGTGCGCCCTGACCCGTGCGCACGTCGCCGACTGTTCGCGTTCCCGGCAGCCAGGCCGTTGCGCCGGGATCATTGGCAACGAGCAGCAACTCGTCTGCGCACCCGCGCATCGCCGCCGCCACCCGGTCGATGATGCGCGCGCCCTCCACCACACGGAGCCCCTTGGGCTCGCCGCCGAACCGCGTCGCTCCGCCACCGGCGAGGATCACCCCGACGCAACGCGTCATCCGCCCACCGCCAACTGCCCACCGCCATCCGCCAGCCACACCTGCGGCTCGCCCGAAACCGCCCGCCCAATCAGCGCCATTCCCGCCGCCGCGGCAATTTCCACCGCCAGCGAGCTGGGTACGCTGGGTGTGGCCACCACCGCCAGTCGGGCGCGCGCCGCCTTGAACGCCAGCTCACCAGAGATCCGCCCCGTAACGAGGAGGATCTGGTCATCCGGACGACGATCGGCAATGATCGTCGCGCCCAGCACCTTGTCCACGGCGTTGTGCCGGCCGATGTCCTCGGCGTATGTCAGCAGCGTTAACCCGTCAGTCAGCGCGGCCGCGTGAATGCCGCCCGTCTCCTTGTACCGCTCGCCCTTGGCGAACAGCTCCTTGAAGAGCCGGCGCGTTTGCGGCAGGTCGGGAATGGCCGGTGCGGTCGCGCGACGCGGCACCGCCGACAAGGAGCCGAGTATCGTGGTGACCGCGCCGCAGCCGCTCGCCAGCACGCGACGGCGCTCGGTGCCTTCCACGGTCTCGTAGCGCTCTCGCGGCACCTCGGCCCAGAAGCCCAGCTCCTTCGTGCAGGGCCGCAGCGACAGCAAGTCGGCGCGCGCGTCGATGTACCCCTCGCCGTAGAGCCAGCCCACGACCAGTTCCGGAAGCTGGTCGGGCGTACACATCCAGGTGACGGCGCTCTCGCCGTTCACCTCCAGCCACACCGGGGCCTCCTCAACGGAATCGTGCCGCGTCATTGCCCGCGCCTCCGCGTCAGTCCGCCGTCCATTCCGCCCACAGCGTCGGGCTCTCCGACAGCCAGACCCGCGACACGCGCGCGTGCGCCCCCAGCGCGTCCTGCACGTGCGACGCGACGAACGCCGCCAGGTTCTCGCACGACGGCACCAGCAGTCCCTCGGCGAACTCGGTCACGTCGGTGTTCACGTTGCGATGATCGAACCGCGCCATCACCTCGCGCTCCAGAATCTCGTCGAGGAGCCGCAGGTCAACGACAAACCCCGTCACCGCATCCACCGGCGCGGTCACCGAGACGTCGCACGTGTAGGTGTGCCCGTGCCACGCCTCGCGCGAGCAATTCCCGAATACCTCGAAGTTCTTCGCCTCGCTCCATTCCGGCCGCCGGTAGCGGTGCGCGGCAGCGAAGATGACGCGGCGAGTCAGTGTGACGCGAGGCACGCGATCAGCGGAACAGCTGGTAGCTGAGGCCCAGCGACCAGAGGTGGTTGCCCATCCACGCCGACTTCTTGCCACTCTTCACGATCGACGGGCTGCCATCACCCGGTCCCGCGCCGTACGCCGCAGGGTACTGCAACTGCCACAGGTAGTTCGTGAAGTCGACGCGCGGCTCCCACCGGCTCTTCGTGTGGTACCGTACGCCGAGGCCCAGGTTCATGGAGAAGCGTGTGCCGAACCGATACCCGCCGTCGTCCGGCGTGCCGCGAAAGTCGCTCACGAAGCCGACGCCGCCCGACACCACGGGGACGAGCCGGTGGAAGCTCTTTTGGCCCGTGAGGTTCATCGCGAGTCCGAGATCGGCTGCCAGCATCTGGCTCTCCTGGTCACCGACGTGCCGTGAGGCGGCGGGCTTGGCCGGGTCGAGAATGCGGCGCGATGTCGGGGCTGCGGCTACACGCGCCACCAGCACCGCCGGACCGCCGATGCGCAGGTCATAGCGCACGCCGCTCAGCCAGCCCGGCTGTGGCCCGACGCCCGCCGGGTCGCGCCCGGTGTCAAAGCCGCCGGCAAAGACGCCCAGCGACTGCCTCCACGTCAGGTTGTGGTACGGGCTTTCGCTGGGCTTGTGCCCAACCTGCGCCGTGGCGGGCGCGACGGCGAGCGTCAATGCAAACATCGCGGCGCAGATTCGCGTCACGTTACTCTCCCAGGATTCGAAGGTCGTGGCCGGT
>CAYHCW010000081.1:0-2618 GCA_964355025.1 uncultured Gemmatimonas sp.
GAAGGCACCAACACGGTGGCCGGCACGACCAGCGGCACGAACTACCAGGTCCTGTATTCGGGCGGCACGACGGCCAGCGACAACAGCGGCACGCTGTCGTATGTGCGTGTCGAGTTCGCCGGCTTCGCGCCGTCGCTCAACAACGAGCTGAACACGTTCTCCTTTGCCGCGGTCGGCTCGGGCACGCGCATCTCGTACCTGCAGGCGATGGCCGGCCTCGACGACTCGTTCGAGTTCTGGGGCGGTGGCTTCGACGGCGATCACCTGGTGTCGTACGAGGCGGGCGACGACCACTTCGACATGTCCGAGGGCTTCGTGGGACGCCTGCAGTACCTCATCTCCCTGCAGTCCACGGCGCTGACGCCGCGCACGAGCGCCGGTTCGTTGTCGTCGGACCCGCAGGGCATCGAACAGGACGGCTGCAACGGCTCGGGCTGCGACCTGGCCTTCAACTCGACGCCGCTCACCATTCCGGTGGTCGCGAACTTCACGCTCATCGGCACCGGTGATGTGGCGACGTCCGGCTCATCGGGCGGCATCGGCATGGTGCTTCGCCGCGGCACGGGCGGGTACTACGTGAACGGCGTGATCGCGCGCTTTCCGCGCGGCGCCGTCGGCATGCGCGACAACGACACCTTCGCCCGCGCCGGTTCGGTCGCCACCCCCGACCTCGCCACGGCGGACCTCGCCGTGCGCAACGTGGTGAGCGCCGAGACCAACAGCATCGTCTTCGAGACTGGCACGGGGCGCAACGCCTTTGACCTCGCCGGCAACAGCATCGTGGCGAGCGCGGCCACGTCTGCCTCGCTCTTCACGGCGCTGCACGCCGCCGGCGCCACGCCGACGGTTGCCGGCCTCGACTGGACGCCGGCCGCCGGCTCGGCCATCGCCACGGGCGGCCTGGCCGCCTTCACGGGCAAGCTGGCCACCAAGGCCGGGACGTTCGTGACGGGGACGGCGTACCAGGGCGCTGCCGCCCCGGGCGGCACCAAGTGGTGGAGCGGCTGGACGGTCTATACCCGGAACTAGCCTTCCGTCAGCGGGTCCGGCCGGCTCCCGACGAAGGGAGCCGGCCGGACTCGTTTCGGAAGCTTATCTTTCCCGCATGAATCGGCCGCCCTCCTTTCAGTTCCTTCTCGTCCTGCTGGTCGTCGCGTGCGCCGATGGTGGTCGTCCCGCTCCGGCCGCCGACTCCCTGACCGCGCTGCGCGCCGACTCGGTGGCTCGCGCACGGCAGGACTCGGTGAACCGGGCCAGCCCCGGGTACATCGTCGACTCCATCCTGCCGGTGGAGGAGGAGATTCGCCGCGTCCGCGCTGCCGTCGGCGGCGCAGCGGTGACGCAGCTCGGTGACGCCAGCACCTCGCGCGACGAGCTGGTCGAGCGGCTCGCCGCAGCCATCGCCGCCAACGATGCGGTCACACTGCAGCGCGCCGTCGTGACCGTCCGGGAATTCATCGACCTGGTCTACCCCGAGTCACCGAACACGAAGGCGCCGTATCGACAGGCCCCGGGGCTCGTCTGGACGATGATCACCGAACCGAGCAACTCCGGCCGGCGACGGCTCCTCGCGAAGCTCGGCGGCAAGCCGCTGGCGATCACCAGCGTGTCGTGCAGCCAGCCCCCAGAAACGCAGGGAAGGAACCGCCTCTGGAGCGGGTGCTCGGTGCGCTACACATCGGGCAGCGACGCCCCGCGCGACGGGCGCCTCTTTGGCGCGATCATCGAACGTGACGGACGCTTCAAATTCATGAGCTTGTCCAACCAGTACTGACTTCTGCGCGCCGTGGCCCCACATTGGGGACTGGCTTACTCGTCGAGGGACGAACGGTGTCCTCACCCACGCCGCTGCACCTGCACCATGGCACCGCGACGCGCCCGCCCCACGCCGCGGGCGACCAGCGCATCGCGGCCATCGACATCGGGTCGAACTCCATCCGGCAGATCATCGCCGACGTGTCGCCCACCGGCGGCATCCGGGTGATCGACGAGATGAAGGCGGCACCACGGCTGCAGACCGGGCTGGTCGAAACGGGAGAGCTCGGCGAGGAGCCGATGCGCCTGGCCCTCGAAGCGCTCGGCCGGATGGCCGCCCTGTCCAAGCAGATCGGCTGCAAGCGCGTCGAGGCCGTCGCCACCTCCGCGGTGCGCGGCGCCACCAACGGCGCCGTCTTCCTGCGGCGCGTTCGGGAGCAGACGGGACTGCGCGTGCGGGTGCTCGACGGCGAGGAAGAAGCCCGCCTCGCGTTCCGCAGCGCGCTGGCGCATTTCGACCTGGGGCGCGGCCGCGCCATCGTGATGGACATCGGCGGCGGCTCGCTGGAGTTCGCGCTGGCGGCCGAGGGCATCGTCGAGCGCTACGTGTCGCTTCCGTTCGGCGCGGTACGGCTCACCGAGGAGTTCCTGCGCGACCGCACGCCAGCCAAGGGCCTGAAGAAGCTGCGCAAGGCGGTGCGCGAGGAGCTGCGGCAGACGATCCCCGTGCGCGACTGGCGCGGGGCCGAAGTCATCGGGTCGGGCGGCACCTTCACCAACCTGGCCGGCATGTTTCTCGCGCGGCAGGGGCTGCAGGTGGCCCACTCGGTGCACGGCACGCGCATGCCGTGGCACGAGATCGA
>CAYHCW010000081.1:2718-9031 GCA_964355025.1 uncultured Gemmatimonas sp.
GGCTGCAGGTGGCCCACTCGGTGCACGGCACGCGCATGCCGTGGCACGAGATCGAGCACATCCTCGAAATGTTGCAAGAACTCACGCCGGCCGAACGCCTGGGCGTCCCCGGCCTGAACGCGGGCCGGGCCGACATCATCGTGGCCGGCCTCGCCGTGGCCGCTGAAATGTGCGCGCGCATCGAGCCCCGTGGGTTCGTGGCCTCCGCGTACGGCATTCGCGAAGGGCTTCTGCTCGACATCGCGCGCGTCACTCCCGTCGTCAGCGACCCCGGTGAAGCCCGGGACCGCTCAGTGCGCGAGTTCGCCGAGCGCTGCCACTACGAGGAGCCGCACTCGCGCCAGGTGCAGCGGCTCGCGCTGCAGCTGTTCGACGCCATCGGCACGCGGCTGGGGTGCACGAGCGCGGACCGCGCGATCCTCTCGGATGCGGCGCTGCTGCACGACGTGGGGTACCACATCAACTACCAGCAGCATCACAAGCACTCGTACCACCTCATCCAGCACGCCGACTTCCTGGGGATGACGCCCGACGAACAGACCATCGTCGCGCACGTGGCGCGCTACCACCGCGGGTCGGTGCCCGACCGCACCAAGCACGAGATGTTCGGGCGCCTGGACCGGCCGACCCGGGAGCGCATTCAGCGGTTGTCGGCCATCCTCCGGGTCGCCGACGGCTTCGACCGTGGGCACTCGGCGGCCGTCGCGCAGATCAAGGTGCGCTGGATGGAGCGGGCGCTACGAATCACGGCGCATCCCGGTCAGCGTGCAAAGACGATGCGCCTCGAGCTCTGGGGCGCGAACCGCAAGCGCGAGCTGCTGGAGGAGATGGCCGGCGCCCCGGTGGAGATCGTGGCGCCCGATGGTTCTGTCGTCGAGGACGCCGCCGCCGAGTGATCCGCGCACCGCGACGCCAGTCGCGTTCGGTGGAGATGCCCACACACCTTCGGGCGCGCCTTCCAGAGCCGACGTATCTTTGGTTCATGTTCCGACGACTCTTGGTACCAGTTTTGTCGCTGACGACGCTGTCGGCCAACTCGCTGGCCGCCCAGGACACGGTGACGGCGGCGTCAGGCCTCGTGCGTTCCCGAACCGGCACTTCACTGGCACTGAGCGGGCTCTTCCAGACGGACCTCCGTCTCATCGCGAGTGACCCGGCAGCGAGCGGCCCAATTATTCGCCGCGCTGAGCTGATATTTGAGGCGAGCGCGCCGCGCGGCTTCAGCCTGCGACTTCAGCCGGACTTCGGACTGGGGCGCGTGCTCATTCAGGACGCATTCATCAGATGGTCCGGGCCAGTCGCTGACAGCCTTGTTGCGCGGGTCGGACGCTTTCGTCCGGCGTTCGGGAGCGAGCGTCTGAGATCGTCCTCAACCCTCCTGTTTCCGGAGCGAGGACTGGTAAACTCGTACATGCCCGGGCGCGCAAGCGGCGTCGACCTGCGAATCACGCGTGCGAGTACCGCCCTCCAACTCGGGGTCTTCCAGCCTCCGGTCTCTGCCAGCGCGCAAGTGCTGGATACGGACGGCGACCTCGAGCGAACGCCACCGCCGCGACAGGCAGTCCTCCTGCGTTTGGAGTGGCGTCCGCATCGGCTCGCTGGCAGCGGGAACCTGCGCGTCCATGCGGGTGCGTTGGCCGGTCGCGCCTCGGGGCGCGGGGAGGCCGCGACGCAGCCGGCCCGAATTCTCACGATCGGGCAACGACCGGTCTTCGCGTTCCGGGCATCCGGTACAGACCCGGTGATCGCCGATGGCAGCTACTGGCGAGGCGATGTGGGGGTGGAGTCGATCGGATCACGCGTTGCATGGCAGGTCGAGGTGCTCAAGGTTGAGGATGGCATCAGCCGGCAGGGCACCGCACACGACGCGGTCAAGCATACGGGGTACGGCGCGGCATGGAGCGCCGTGTACGGAGGCCGACGGACACGGAGTTACGCCATCATACCCGCGTCGAGGTGGGGAGCGGTGGAATGGGGCCTGCGCGTCGGCATGGTCCAGGTGGAGCCTGGCGCCGTCACGCGCTATGCCGAGCCGGGAAGCGTGGCGCACGCGCGCAGCGTCGGCGGTGCGATCGCCTGGCTGCCAAGCGCGGTCACACGACTGGCAGCCAGCTACGACATGACGCGCCTCAGCGGCCCGCGGCACCTCGTCGAACACGCCGTCATCGTGCGGGTCCAGCAGACGTTCTAGGTGCGGGCGGCGCGACGACCGACGCGTACTCCGCGAACAGTCCGTCCCAGATGCGGTCCCAGTCGCGCTCGGCCGCGCTCTCGAGCGAGCGCGCGCGAAGGCGCAGGCGGAGCTGGGCGTCGCCTGCCAGCCGCTGCATGGCGCCGGCGAGTGCGCAGGGATCGCGCACCGGCACCACGAGCGCGTTGCCGCCGTTCGCCACGTCAAGCGTGGGCCCTTCGTCCGGGGCGATCACCGGCAGCCCCGACGCCATCGCCTCGAGCAGCACGTTGCCGAAGGTGTCGGTCGTCGAGGCGAACACGAATCCATCCGCCGACGCAAAGAACTCACTCAGCGCCGTTCCCTCGAGCCGGCCGGCAAACACGGTACCCGCCGGGGCCAGCGCTCGATATCGTGCCTCGGCGGGGCCATCCCCGGCAAACGCGAGCCGAATGCTGGCGCCACCGACGGGCGAAAGCCGGCGCGCGGCGTCGAGAATGACGTCGATCCCTTTTTCCGGCGCGAGGCGTCCCACCGACACCAGCAGGATGTCACGGTCGGCAACTCCCAAGGCGGCCCGCAGGGCGCGCGAGCGGAAGCTCGGAGAGAAACGGCCGCGGTCGACACCACGCCCCCACACGCGGACGCCCCGAAAGCCCCGGCGGCGCAGGCCGTCGGCGCCGTGCATCGTCGGCACGAACGAGCGTCGGCCGCCATTATGGAACCACTTCAGATAGGGCCATGCGATGCCCGAAAGCGCCTGCATCCGGTAGAACCGCAGGTACGACGCAAAATCCGTGTGGAACGACGAGACCAGCGGGATTCGCTCGGCGCGGGCTGCGGCCCGCGCGGCAAGCCCGACGCCAAATGGCGTCGCGACGTGCACGAGGTCGGGCTTGAACTCGCGCAGGTGCCGTCGCGCTTCGCCGACGAGCGGCGCCGCGATGCGCAGTTCGGGATACGCCCAGAACGGGACCGCCGGCCAGCGAACGGTTGTCCCGGCGTCACCGACATCGTCGCGGGCACCGGAGTGCACGGTGGTGACCGTCGCCTCGCCCCCGCGCTCGGCCACCGCCGCCACGAGACCAGCCAGGGTGCGCGCGACGCCGTTCACTTGTGGAGCGAAGGTATCGGTGAAGACGGCGAGTCGCAGGCCGCCCCTGGCAGGCGTCATCCCAGCGTCCAGAACCCGAGGACAGTGACGATGGCGATGGCCTGCCCCGCGAGCACGTCGCCGGGGTAGTGGACGCCAAGCCGCACACGCGACATGCCGACGATGACGGCGAGCAGCACGAAGGGAATGGCGAACGAGGGCGTCGACATGCCGTAGGCGAACGCCACGGACATGGCGGCGCAGGCGTGTCCCGATGGGAACGAGAACTGGTCGGGGACGCCGACCAGCGACCGTCCCAGGCGCGCCGGCTCGGGGCGTTCACGCACGGCGCGTCGCTTGACCAGCTGCACGAGCAGGTGCGACACGAGCAGCGACCAGCCGCCGAGCGCCGCCGCATGGTGCACTGGACCCTGCGTGAGCAGCAGCGGAAGCAGCACGGCGGCGATGGCACTGGTGGCGCCGCCCAGGTGCGTGACGGCAATCCACAGGCGCGTGCTCGACAGCGGCGCCGCGGCATCGAGCGCGAGGCGGCTGAACAGCGCCCGGTCGCGGGCGTCGAGGCGGAAGAGGAGCGAGTCTCTCATGACGCCGAACACTCGCGCCGACGCATCTCGCCGCCGTGAGGACTCGGCAACAACTCCGTCACGACGCTCACGCGGCCACCTCGGCGCGCTGGAACGCGTGCACGAGCGGGCGCCCCGCGTAGCTCTCGGGGATGGGGAGTCCGACGCTCCACAGCAGCGTGGCCGGCACGTCGGCGAAGGTCACGTCGGCGCCGAGGTCTCCCGGGAGCACGGCACCGCCGGCGAGAATCACCGGAATCGTGGTGTCGGCGTGGTGATCGCTGTCGTGCCACCGGAGGCGCGCGCCTCCACCGCCGTGGTCGGCACAGACCATCAGCAGTTCGCGCGGATCGTCGAGATCGATGGACCGCACGAGCCGCCCGAGCGCATTGTCCATGCGACCGGCCGCCAGGGAGTACTCGGGGCTCATCCAGCCGTGGGCGTGGCCGGCGCGGTCGGCGTCCGGCCAGTGCAGCAGCACCACGCCCTCGCGCTGGCGCTCGAGCACCGTCGTCGCCGCCGCCGCGATCTCGGTGCAGGTGTCCCCGGCAAAGTGCGTGTGGCCGATACCGAGCACCGAGGCGAAATGTCGGGCGACCGGTGCGAAGAACGAGGGAATGCGCGCCATCATCATCGTCGTCGGCAACGACACGGCGGCGAGCTGCCTCGCCCACGGGTGCAGCGTGCCGCGAATCCGCGGCATGTGAAACCGGTCGGATTGCAGCCCGTGCCGGTCGGGCGCTGCCCCGGTCAGCAACGTGGCCATCGCGGCGGCAGTCACGCTGGGCGTGACCGTGCGTGCCCGCATGGTGGACGCGCCGCGCTGCGCGAGGCGCGCGACGGTGAAGAGTGAGAATTTCTCGATGGCGTCAGGCCTGAGGCCGTCGAGCACGACCACGGTCACACGACGCACGCTCGGTGAGGTCCGGTGCATGGCATCTTCTCCCGATAGTCTGGTGGTGTGCCATGATGATCGCGCGCCGCCATGATGACACGGCATCGGCGGGGTATCCGTTCCGTCACGCCGCGGGCCTCCGTTCTCGCTCCGCCGTCGCCTGAGCGTGACGGCGCCGTCGCCTCGGCGATACACCGGGCCGCGAGCTTCCGCGTTCAGAATGCGCGTCCTGCACTGTACCGACACTTATCCGCCGCAAGTCAATGGCGTGAGCGTGGTCACCGCGCTCGCCATCGACGGCCTCCTCGCGCGTGGCGTCGAGGTGGCCCTCGTCGCGCCGAGCTATCCCCGCACGGCCCCGATGGTGTTCGGCGCAACGCGCGCGCCGACGGCGAGACTCTCCTTGCCGGCCTGCGACTTTCCGCCGTACCCGGGCATCCGCCTGACGTGGCCGCGTCCGCAGGCCGTCGAACGCTTCGCACGCGCGTTTCGCCCCGACCTGGTGCACGCCGACACCGAGTTCGTTGTCGGCAGGCTCGGCGCGCGCGCGGCACGGCGGCTCGGCATTCCTCTCGTCACTTCGTTCCACACGGATTTCGCGCAGTACACGGAGTCGTACGGGGTCCCCTGGTTGCGCGGCCCGGTCACGCGCTCCCTGCAACGGTTCCATCAACAGGCGGCGCGCATCTTCACGCCCTCCTCCGTGACCGCCGACTGGCTGCACGCGCACGCGCTCTCGCAGGTCGAGGTGTGGGGGCGCGCCGTGGACGTGGGTGTCTTCAGCCCCGCGCGCCGGACATCCGCCTGGCGACAGCGGCTGCAGGTCCGTGACGAGGTCGTCTTCCTGCACGTGGGCCGGCTGGCGGCCGAGAAGAACGTCGACCTGCTGCTGCGCGGCTTTGCCGCGGCCCGTGACCGCATTGGTGATCGCGCGCGCCTCGTCGTCGCTGGCGATGGCCCCTCGGCGCGCGCGCTGGGCAAGGCGGCGCCCGCAGGCGTCGTGTTCGTGGGCTTCATCGACCGCGAACGCGACCTGCCGGCGCTGTACGCCAGCGCCGACGCCTTTCTCTGCGCCTCCACCACCGAGACGCTGGGTCTCGTCATCCTCGAAGCGATGGCGTCCGGGCTTCCCGTGGGCGCGGTGGCCGCCGGCGGCGTAGCCGACCACCTCAGGAACGGCGTCAATGGACTGGCGTTCGCGGCGGAACCCGAGGCCATCGCCGACACCATCGTGCGCCTGACCGAGGACGCCGAGCTGCGACGCCGACTCGGGGCCGCGGGGCGCGCGTGGGCGGTGGATATCGGCTGGGACCGCGAACTCGACCGCCTGGTCGAGAGCTACCGCGAGGTCGTGGCGCGGCCGCACCGCTGAGTGCGGGCGGACCCGGTCGCACGGCGAGTGTGCGCTAGCTGGCCCTAGCCGGCGACGACCGGCTCGGCCGACGCGCGCGACGACCGGGCGAGCCCCCACGAATCGCGCAGCAGGCGCTTGTGCGTCGCCCGCTCATCGTCGTCACCGGAGTGCCGCTGCACCCATTCCCCGTCGGACCCCAGGTCCCACGCCTGGCGAT
>CAYHCW010000082.1:0-8996 GCA_964355025.1 uncultured Gemmatimonas sp.
TCGTGCGGATCTCCTCGTTGCTCAGGATCTTGTCGATGCGCGCGCGCTCGACGTTGAGGATCTTGCCGCGCAGCGGCAGGATGGCCTGGAACATCCGGTCGCGTCCCTGCTTGGCCGAGCCGCCGGCCGAGTCGCCCTCCACCAGGTACAGCTCGCACATCGCCGGGTCGCTGAGCGAGCAGTCGGCCAGCTTGCCGGGCAGGTTGCCGACGTCGAGCGCCGACTTCTTGCGCGTGAGGTCGCGCGCCTTGCGCGCCGCCTCGCGGGCCCGCGCCGCCTGCAGCGCCTTGTCGATGACGATGTTGCCGACGCGCGGGTGCTCCTCGAGGTACTCGGCCAGCCATTCGTTGACGAACGTCTTCACGGCCGTCTCGCACTCGGAGTTGCCCAGCTTGGTCTTGGTCTGCCCCTCGAACTGCGGCTCCTTCACCTTCAGCGACAGCACCGCCGTGAGCCCCTCGCGCACGTCGTCGCCGCTCAGGCGCAGGTCCTTGTCCTTCTTGGAAATGCCCGACTTGTCGAGGTGCTTGTTGATCACCGAGGTCAGCGCCGACTTGAAGCCGGTGAGGTGCGTGCCGCCCTCGTGCGTGTTGATGTTGTTCACGAACGAGAACACCGTCTCGTTGTAGCCGTCGTTGTACTGCATGGCGATCTCGATGCCGATGCCATCGCGCTCGGCGTCGGCGTACAGGATCTCGTTGTGCAGCACCTTGCGGCTGGAGTTCAGGTACTGCACGAACTCCCGCAGGCCGCCCTTGGCGTGAAACGTTTCTGCCCGCTCCGACCCGGCACGCTCGTCGGTCAGCGTGATCGACACGCCCTTGTTGAGGAACGACAGCTCGCGCAGGCGCGCCGCCAGCAGGTCGTAATCGTAGTGGAGCTCGGTGAAGATCTCGTGGTCGGGCTTGAACCAGACCTTGGTGCCCGACTCCTTGGCCTTCACGGTGCCCAGCAGCTTCAGCTTGGTCGTCGTGTCGCCGCGCACGAAGTCCATGTAGTGCTCTTTGCCGTCGCGCTTGATCCACACCTTCAGCGACTCGGACAGCGCATTCACCACCGACACGCCAACACCGTGCAGGCCGCCCGACACCTTGTAGCTGTTCTTGTCGAACTTGCCGCCGGCGTGCAGCACCGTCAGCGCGAGTTCGACGCCGGGCAGCCCCTCGGTGGGATGCATGTCCACCGGGATGCCGCGCCCATTGTCCTCTACCGTAATCGAGTCGTCGCCGTGGATCGTGACGAGCACCGTGTCGCAGTAGCCCGCGAGCGCCTCGTCGATCGAGTTGTCCACCACCTCGTAGAGGAGGTGGTGCAGACCCCGGCCCGACGTCGATCCGATGTACATGCCGGGGCGCTTGCGGACCGCTTCGAGGCCCTTGAGGACCTGAATGCCGGAAGCGTCGTAGTGCGATTCAGCCGCGTCGTTCGTCTTGGCCATTGAGCGCGCAGAAGGGGAGTTGGGGGAGCTCCAAAGAAACGCCGAATTACGGCGATTCTCCACAATCGGTATACTATAATTGAAAACGCTCCGGAATGCAACCGGAGCGCAGATATGCAAGTTAGCTATTGACAACGACTTAGCGTTGCAGCTCCCAGCGAATCTTCCGGACAACCTCCTGTCCGGCCGATTTGTTCACTTTCGCGATGAGCGAGCGCTCCATCATTCCGAGCTCTTGCAGCCACCCATTCGTCTTCACGCTGACCATCAGCGTGCCGTTCTCTGCGATGGCCCGCGCGTGCGTCACAGCGGCGATCTGCGGCCCAACCGCACCCTCCCAGTAGGTGAGGACCTCTGCGCGGGCGATGCGCGCGCCCAGGGCGCTTCCCGCCAGCATCTCGGCCAGTGCGTCGCCCACCTTGGTCGGCCCGCGCCGTTTCTCGTTCACGCCCCCTCCGTCAGCACGCCGCCGGCAATGCGAAAGCGCGCGAGCCGGGTAAACCGCGCGGGGATCTCCTCGGGGCGAGGCACGCACAGCACCACCTGGCCCACGCCGGCCTCCAGCAGGAGGTCGAGCACGCGTGCCGCCCGGCGGTTGTCGAGCTCGGCAAACGGGTCGTCCAGCAGCAGCAGCGGCAGGGTGGCCCGACGGGTGCGCAGCGTTTCCGCCTCCAGCAACCGCAGGGCGATGGCGCCCGTGCGCTGCTGGCCCGCCGAACCCACCACCCGCAGGTCGCGGCCGTCGAGCGTCAGCGCGAGGTCGTCACGGTGCGGACCCACGTGCGTGGCGCCGCGCCGCAGGTCGTGTTCGCGCGCGCGGGACAGCGCGTCGCGCAACGCGTCGGCGCTCGATGGTCCCGCCGGCAGCGACGTCGAGTATTCCATCGCCGCCCGTCCCGCTTCGCCGATGGCGTGTGCCAGCCGCGTGAACCCCGCGGCGTGCTCATGCACCCACGCACGCCTTTCGTCCACCAGCACGGCGCCGTGCTCGGCGAGGGCCGGCTCCCAGACGGCGGCGGCCGACGCGTCGCGCCGGTGCCGCAGCGCGTCGCGCAGCGCCGCGTTCCGCCGCTCGAGTGCGGCGCGGTAATGGCGCAGTGCGCGCAGGTAGCGCGGCGAGGTGAGTGCCAGCGTGATGTCGAGAAAGCGGCGTCGCTCGGCGGGGCCATCGCTCACCAGCGTCACGTCGCGCGGCGCGAGCAGCACCGACGGCAGCGCGCCGAGCGCGTCGCTGAGGCGCGGCATCTCGACGCCGTCGCGCACCACCTTCTTGCGACCCGCACGGTCGGCGCCCACCCCGAGCTGCGCCACGCCGTGGGGTCCGTGCACGGTGATGCCCACGTGAAAGGCCGGCGCGTCAAAGCGCACGAGGTCGCGGTCGCGCGCGCCGCGCACCGAGCGCAGCTGTTCCACGTACGCGATGGCTTCGAGGAAGCTCGTCTTGCCCTGGCCGTTCTCGCCGACGATGGCCATGCCGTCGTCGGGAATCGAAACGTCCACCCGTTCGAGGTTGCGGAAATCGCGAATGGCGAGGTCGGAGGCGCGCGTGCGCACGGGCAGCCACGGCGTTGCGTCGGGCACCGACACCGTGGACACCGACGCCACGTTCACGCTACTCGCCAGTGAACTGCGCCGGACGCTTGGCGAGGAACGCCGCGGTGCCCTCGGCCATGTCCTTGGTGGCACCCAGCGAACCGAACAGCCGCGCCTCGAGCGCGAGGGCGTCGTCGGGCTGGCGATCGAAGCCGTCATTGATGGCCTCGATGGCGCGGGCCAGCGCCACCGGTCCGTTCTTCGCCACCTGCAAGGCCACGGACTGCGCGACCTCATACAGCGTCGGGCCCGTGGCCAGCACGTTGACGAGGCCGATGCGATACGCCTCGGCGGCGTCAATCTGCTCGCCAGTCAGGATCATCTGCATGGCGCGCCCCTTGCCGATGAGCCGCGGCAGGCGCTGCGTCCCGCCATAGCCCGGGATGAGCCCGAGCTTCACTTCGGGCAGCCCGAACTTGGCGTGCTCCGACGCCACGCGAATGTGGCAGGCCAGCGCGAGTTCGCAGCCACCGCCGAGCGCAAAGCCGTTGACTGCGGCGATCACCGGCTTGGGCAGGCGTTCGATCCGGTTGAAGACCGCCTGGCCCGAGGCCGACATGCGCTCGAGCGCGGCGCTGTCCTGGCCGGCGATCTCGGCAATGTCGGCACCGGCCACGAAGGCGCGCCCCGCACCCGTCAGGATGACCGCACTCACCAGGCGGTCGGTGGCGAGGGCGGTGAAGACGACGTCCAGGTCCTCGAGGACGCGCGCGTTGAGCGCGTTCAGCTTGTCGGGACGGTTGACCGTGACCTTGGCGATCCGGTCGGCGACTTCGACGTTCAGGAATTCAAAGGGCATCGACGGCGGTGCAGGAGGATGAAGAAAGTTACGGCTCGTGCGGGGCCGGGGGAATCTCTTTGGTTCCCCCGCACCCCTCCTCCGCGCCATGTTTCTGTCTCGTCCTCTGCACTTCACCCTGCCTGTTCCCCTGCACTCCACTGTGCCTGTTCCTCTGCACTCCACCGTGCCCTTGCACGAGCGAATCCCCCGCGCCCTCCGCTGGGATCCGCAGTCACGCACGCTCACCATCGTCGACCAGCGCCGCCTTCCAGGCGAGGTCGTGGAGGTTGAACTGCGCACGCTCGATGCCGTGGACGACGCCATCCGCACGCTGGCGGTGCGTGGCGCGCCGGCCATCGGCGTGGCGGCGGCACTCGGCATCGTGGCCGCGTTCAGCCGAGACGAAGCGCCCTCGGCCGAGGCCCTGCGCGCCGGCATCGACCGCATTGTCCGGTCGCGACCGACGGCGGTCAATCTGCCGTGGGCGATGGCGCGGCTGCGCCGCGTCGTCGATCAGCAGGCGCTCGATGGCGCGCTGCTGCTCGATGCCCTCGCGACGGAAGCCGAGCGCATTCTCGCCGAGGACGTGGCCATGTGCGAGGCGATCGGCGTGCACGGCGCGACGCTGCTTGTCGACGGCGCGCGCGTGCTGACGCACTGCAACGCCGGGGCGATGGCCACGGCCGGCATCGGCACGGCGCTGGCGCCGGTGTACACCGCGATGGCGGCCGGCCGCCGGGTGTCGGTGATCGCGTGCGAGACCCGGCCGCTGCTGCAGGGGAGCCGCATCACCGCGTGGGAACTGGGGCGTGCCGGGGTGCCGGTGACGGTGTGCACCGACAGCATGGCCGCCTCGCTCATGCGCGCCGGGCAAGTGGACGCGGTGATCGTCGGCGCCGACCGCATTGCGGCCAACGGTGACGTGGCCAACAAGATCGGCACGTACGCGCTGGCGGTGGCCGCGCGGCATCACGGCATTCCGTTTTATGTTGCGGCGCCGTCGTCGACGATCGATGCGGCGACGCTCGACGGCGACGCGATTCCCATTGAGCAGCGTGATGCTGACGAGGTGCGGCGGCTTGGCGCTTGCCTGCTGGCACCGGTCGCCGTGCCGGTGCACAACCCGGCATTCGACGTTACGCCGGCGCATCTGGTGACCGCGATCGTGACCGACCGCGGGATTCACCGGAGTCCCTATCGCTTTGCCGGAGCGGACGGCGCTTGAACTTCACACTCGCGTTCGTCCTGCTGACGGGCGGTGCCCCGCACCGGCCCGGTGACCCGTGGCTCGGGCGCGACAAGATGTTGCACTTCGCGGCCGGGGCCGTCATCCAGACAGCGGCCTACTCGGTGTTCCAGCGGGACGCTCGCTATACGGTGGCCATCCAGCGCGCGTCGCTGGTGACCGTTGGCGTGAGTGTCGGCAAGGAGCTGTACGACTGGCGTCATCCGAAGCGGCACGAGGCCAGCTGGCGAGACCTCGCCTGGGACGGACTGGGCGGCGGCGTGGCCACGATTGCATTGCACCAGACTGCCCGCTGACCTGCGCAGACTGGCATTCTGCCGGGCGTTGGTCAAATTCGACTCAATCCTTCTGCACTGAATGACCGAGACCCAGACCCCGACGTTCGACAAGCGGCGCAGCAACTTCGTCCTGCGCGCCTTGATTGACGAAATGCTCGAGCAGGTGCGCGAGCTCGACCGGTCGTCGGGCACCATGTCGCCTGACGAACGCGTTGGCGCCGAGCAGACGCTCGAACAGTTGATGGCCCGCGTGCGCCGCGCGGCACTGAAGGGACCAGCCACCTGATCCTGCTTGGCGGGCTGGCTCTCTGGCTCGCGCTCCTGCTGGCGGTGTGGGGCGCGGCACTTGGCGTGGCGGGAGCGGTTGCGGGACGCGACGACCTGTCCGAGAGCGGCGAGCGCGGAGTGCACGCGGCGTCGCTCTTTGCCGCCCTGTCGATTGCCGGGCTCGCGTACGCGCTCGCCGTGGGCGACCTGACGTATCGCTACGTCGCCAGCTGGACGTCATCGATCACGCCGCTTCCGTACCGCATCGCCGCCGTCTGGGCTGGTCCCTCGGGTTCACTGCTGCTCTGGGCACTCGTGCTTGGTCTCGCCACGTCCGTGGCCGCCGCGTCACTGCCCCGTCGCAGCAGCCTGCGCCGGTGGACCGCAGCGCTGCTCGCGCTCCTCGTCGTGTCCGTGCTCGCGCTCACCTGCTTCGACACCAACCCGTTCGCGCGGCTCCCCTTCGCGCCCGACGATGGGCGTGGCATTTCGCTGGAGTGGATGCGCCCCATCGTGCTGGCGCAGATGCCGCTGGGGTACGTCGCGCTGGCGCTCGTGGGGGTGCCGGCCGTCATCACGGTCATGGGCGCGCTCGGCACCGAGGCGTGGCGCGGCGTGGCGAGGCGCTGGGCCCTGGTGTCGTGGGCGCTGCTGTGCGGCGCGATGCTGCTCGACTGGCGCCGCAGCTATGGCATCGGCTCGTGGATCGACGATTGGCGGTGGGCGCCGGTGCACGCAGGCACGGCGTTCGCGTGGGCCGGCGCGACACTGCTGGTCGCGGCAACGAGCCGCCGGCTGCCGGTGGCCGCCACGGTTGCCGCCGGATTTACAGCCTTCGTGCTCGGACTGGGCGGACTGACGATGCGTCGCGCGGGCGGCTGGGACGGCGTGCACGCGTTCGCCCTGTCGACACCGGGACGCGTCGTTGCGTGGGGGTTGCTGGTCGCGGTGATCCTCGCGGTCGCCGCGCTCGTGCGTCGCACGGGGATGCGCGCGGCGCACGGGCTCAGCGCGCGCGTCGCGATCGCGGCGCAGGTGGCGGTGCTGCTGGTCGCGGTGGCCCTGGCGGCGGCGGGTTTTCCGCGCGCCACCGACGTGGCGCTGAGCGAAGGGGCGCGGGCCACGGT
Source organism: uncultured Gemmatimonas sp. (assembly GCA_964355025.1). Classification (GTDB taxonomy): domain Bacteria; phylum Gemmatimonadota; class Gemmatimonadetes; order Gemmatimonadales; family Gemmatimonadaceae; genus PNKL01. Next base: position 6,731 of record CAYHCW010000082.1, read on the forward strand.
GACGGACAGGTTCGGCACGGCGTGGGTGATCTCGCTCGAGGGAGTGTCTGCCGTGGGGCGCGGCGACATCGTGTCGGGCATGGTGGCGCTGCGCGCCACGGTGAACGGTCGCGCGCGCGCCTTCGTGGTGGCAGAACTGCGGGATTCCTACGTCGGCAGCTCGGGTCGGCCGGTCGAGGAACTGGGGGTCGCCGGCATTGCGTCCGGGCTGACGCAGGACCTGCGCGTCGATGTGCGCGAGGCGAACACGGCCGACGCGCTGGCGACGGTGCGCTTCATCCCCGGTGCGTCGTGGGTCTGGATTGGCGGCGCGTGCGCGTTGCTCGCGGCGTTGTTCCTGGCCGGCTCGGCAACCCCGGCCGTCGCGGCCGACGTGGCCGAATGAACACGCCGCTCATCATCGGCATCGCGCTGGGGGCCCTCGCCGTGGCGTACGTGCTCTGGCCGCTGCTGCGGCGGCCGCGGCCGTAGCTAGCTGCTAGCTGCTAGCTGCTACTTTCGCGCAGGTCCCGCACAAAGCAATGCTTCTCGCCGACCTCGATTTCGGTGCGGTCGATCCGCGTGTAGCGCAGGATCTTCTCGGGAAACTCGTCGAGCTTGACCTTGGCAAAGCCGCACGCCTCGAAGATCTGCTCGGAGAACGAGACCGCGAACAGGAAGTCGTAGCCGCGCCGGCGCGCGAGGTCGGCGATGGCCTCGATCAGCAGCACGCCGTAGCCGCGTCCGCGCGCTGTGGGCAGCACGGCGAGCCCCACGAGTTCGGCGACCGACGGCGAGTACTCGTCGACGGCGACGCAGCCCGCCAGCCGGCCATCCTCGCCCCGGATCACGCGGTAGTCGGCGAGGTGCTCCTCGACGAACTGCGGCGTCCGGTGCAGCGTCTTGCCCTCGGGGGCGAACAGGTTGTTGAGCGCGGCGATCGCCGCGACGTCGCGTTCGGTGGGGCGGCTGGTCATCCGCGCTCCGTGTCTTCGAGGCGCCGCAGCGCCACCCGGATGGGAATGACGGTCGACGCGACGCACAACAGGGCGGCCGCGCCGAACCCGAGCACCATCTCGAGCGGGTTCTCGGGCTGGTGGAAGGCGCGGGCGGACAGGTAGCCGTACACCGGCCGCGCCTCGAGGATGATGGTGCCGCCGATGATGCAGATGGATGCCATCATGAACAGCAGGCCGCCAAACGACGTCGGAATCTGCGCCGCGTTCTCCGTCTCGAACTGCGGGAACAACGTGCCGAAGCCGATGGCCAGCCCGGCGATGGCGAAGGTCATCAGCGTGATCGTCAGCACCGACACGAGGAACATGAAGACCGACACCTGCAGCAGGTAGTTGGTGACCACCACGATGCCGAGCGCGAGGATGAGCAGCGGCAGGGTGCCCACCCAGAACTTGGCCCACAGCAGGTCGCGCATGGCCAGCGGGCTCGAGCGCAGGAGCCAGAGCGTGCGCCCCTCCAGCGACACCGCCGGAAAGATGAAGCGCGCGGCGATGGACGCGAGCACGAAGCCGGCGAGCACGAGGTTGAGGAACGGCACCACGTTCACGAGGAAGAACGTGATCCCCTCGCCCTTGAGCGGCAGGTACTTGATGTTGAAGACGTAGACCACCACGAGCACCGCCAGCAGGATCAACTGGCTCCACTGCGTGGTGTCGCGAAAGAAGAGCCGCACTTCCTTCATCACCAGCTCGCGCTTGAGCGTGCCCAGTGGGGCGAGCAGTCGCATGGAGAGCGACTGCAGGGTGCCGGCGCGCGCCCAGCGCTGCGCGCTTTCCTGCGCCTTGCTGAAGCCGGCGGCGTACAGCGTGCGGTGGAGCAATGCGCCGATCACCACGGACGCGGCGGCGGTGCTCCACAACATGTACATCGACAGCGCGTCCGTCTTGTGCGCCAGGAAGCTCATCACCGCCTTCTGCACCCACTCGCTGGGCAGCAGCGGCGACGTCGGGCCGCGCAGCACCGCAATGAAGTCGACCAGCGAGCGGAACCCCTCGGGACGGGCCAGTTGTTCGGGGCGCACGAGGCGGAACAGCAGGACGATGCCCCCGGCCGTCAGCACCGCGATGACGCTCAGGATGTCGCGCGTGCGCCGCGCCGGGAAGATGTTCACGAGCAGCAGCGTCACCGCGCTCCCCAGCACCGACGGGATGACGAGAAAGGGAATGAAGGTGACGGCGACAAACAGGCCGAAGCCCCACCCGCCGTCATACGCCATGCCGTACGCCGTGAACATCGGCATGGCCAGCAGCAGCACCATCCAGCTGGAGAA
>CAYHCW010000083.1:0-8932 GCA_964355025.1 uncultured Gemmatimonas sp.
TGAATCCCGGCTGGGAAGTCACCGACGAAGCGCGGCAGCGCGTGACGCCCGATCCCTTCCACCCGACCGAGAATCTCATCGAGCAGTTGCCGACGGGCGAGTGGATCGAGCATGCGACCTACTTCGAGGCCGTGGCCGTCACCGGCGAGGGCGTGTTCGACACGCTGAAGGCCGTGTCCAAGCTCGTCCTCAAGGCGCTCGCCTGACCAGGCGGGATCGCGCGTGAACCTCCCCACCTGGATCACCGTCGGACGCATCGCGTTGACGCCGCTTGTCGCGTGGCTGCCGTTCGTGCCTTCCGCCACCCTGCGAGGCCTCGCCTTCGTGCTCTATCTCGTGGTGGCGATCTCCGACCACTACGACGGCAAGCTGGCGCGCTCGCGCAACGAAGAGACCGACCTCGGACGCCTGCTCGACCCGCTGGCGGACAAGATATTCCTGCTCGCGACGTTCATCCCGATGTTCCTGCTGCAGGCGCCAAACAACGACGTGCTGGCCCGCGCGCTTCCCCGCGTGGCCGAATCGTCGAGCTATCCGTTCCTCAGCTGGTTTGCGTTTCCCGTGGCGCTGCCGTGGTGGGTGCTGGCCATCGTGCTCGGACGCGAGGCGGCCATGACCTGGTTCCGCTACGTCGCGCAGCGCCGGGGCGTCGTCATTGCCGCCATCGGGCCGGGCAAGGCCAAGGCGACGTTCCAGTACATCTGGGTGGGCGCCGCGTATTTCTGGTTCGCCTATCGTACCTGGATTGACGAACATGGCTTCACGGCGCCGGCGTGGGATCAACTGGCCCTGGCCGTCGGCACCGTCGGCACCATCTCGATGGTCATCGCCGTGGTGCTGACCGTCTGGAGCTTTGCCCTCTACCTGCAGCGTTTCGGAAAGGTCCTTCGCTGAAGGCTCCATGCACATCGAAGTCGTAACCATTGGTGACGAGCTCCTGCTCGGCTTCACCCTCGACACCAACGGCGCGCACCTCGCGCGCGAGCTGGCGCAGTGCGGCATCTCGGTGGTGCGACGCACGTCGGTGGGCGACGGCGCCGACGAGATTGCCGCCGCCGTGCGCGAGGCGCTCGATCGCACGGGGGCCGTGATCACGACGGGCGGCCTTGGCCCTACCAGCGACGACCTTACCAAGCCGTCCATTGCCGCGCTGTTCGGCCGCGCCATGCGGCTCGACGACGCCATCGTCGAGAACCTGCGCCAGCGCTGGAAGTCGCGCGGCTGGCCCGGCGAGCTGCCCGAGAGCAACAAGCAGCAGGCGCTGATTCCCGAGGGAGCGGTCATTCTCGAGAATCGGCACGGGTCGGCACCGGGCATCTGGCTCGAGGACGAGCGAGGCCGCTGGGTGGCCATGCTCCCTGGCGTGCCCCGCGAGATGCGCGGCATGCTCGCCGATACGCTGCTCCCGCGCATCCGTGAGCGTGTGCGCGAGCGCGGCGAGTCAACGGTCGTGATGTCGCAGACCATTCGCACCACCAGCATCTCGGAGAGTGCGCTCTCCGACCGCATTCGCAACCTGACGGACCTCGATTTCGAGGGGCTCGCGCTGGCCTACCTGCCCGGATGGGAAGGGGTGGACCTGCGGCTGACGGCGCGCAACGTCACGGCGCAAGATGCCGAGTCACGGTTTGCGCGGGTGGGCGGCGCGCTGAAGGCGGTGGCCGGCGACCACGCGTACGGCGAAGGAAGCGAGGACCTGGCGGTCTCCGTGCTCGCGGCGCTGCGTGCGGCGGGGAAGACCATCGCGGTCGGCGAGAGCTGCACCGGTGGAATGCTCGGCATGCGCCTCACCGCCGTCCCCGGGTGCAGCGACGTCATGCTCGGCGGCGTCATCGCGTACCACAACGACGTGAAGATGGGCCAGCTCGGCGTGCGTGCCCACACGATTGCCACGCACGGCGCGGTGAGTGAGGAGGTGGCACGCGAGATGGCCAGCGGCGCGCGCGCGCTCATTGCCGCGTCGGTGGGCGTCGGCATCACCGGCATCGCCGGCCCGGACGGTGGCACGGCCGACAAGCCCGTCGGCACGGTGTGCATTGCCGCCGACGTCGAAGGGACGGTGAAGAGCTTTCGGGTATCGATGGTGGGCGACCGCCACGAGGTGCGCCAGCGCAGTGCGCAGGCCGCGCTCAACCTGGTGCGGCGGATGCTGGCGGGGACGGCGTAAGGGCGTCTTCATCCCCAAAGACCTCGGCGAACAACGCATCGAGGTCGATGGTCAGTCCGGACGATTCGGGCATCGGCTGCCAGATCATCGATCCACTGACAATCTCGGGGCGTGTGTCGCCGGTGCGCCAGCGCTCCACCACCCGCGCGTCGGCATCGACGATCCAGTACTCGCCCACGTCGGTGCGCTGGTACAGCGCGCGCTTGCGTGTGCGATCGGTGCGCGCCGTGGACGGCGACAGCACTTCCACCGCCAGCCAGAGCGACGTGACATCGGGCCACGCGCGCGCGCGCCGCGCGCCGGGAAGCTGCCGAATTACGAACACGTCGGGCTGCACCAGTGCCGTGCGCTCGAGCTGGAGGTCGCCAGGGAGGTCGAAGACTTCCCCGAGCTTCAGCGACTCGGCGAACGGCCGGAGCCGGCGACCCAGCGCCATTGCCACACGCTGATGGTCCATCCGAGGCGTCGGCGTCACCAGGTGCACCCCGTCGATGCACTCGTGGCGTGCGCCGTCGTCGGGCAGCGCGAGGATGTCTTCCGGCGTCCAGAACCGGTCGGCGAGGGCGGGCATGACCATACGGTACGCTCGGCGAGGGCGGGTATACAAGTGGGCACGAACCACCCTCGCCCTCTGACACCTGGAATGCGTCACCGAACCCTCGCGGCGCCTCTCATTTGGACGCAACATCCGAAACGCTCGCTCCCAAGGCCACGTACGGCTGACAGGGGGCCGCCGCCAATCCGGCACAATTCACCGACCTGCCGGTTGCACAGCCCTTCCCACTCCGTGAAATTCAACGGTCCCCCGGCGCGCGGATCCTCCGAGCCCGCGGGTGCCCGCCCATTGCTTCCCACATGACTGACCCGATCGACTTCTCCGACGAACCGCTCACCCCCGACGCCGACGAAGCCTCCGCGCCCGTGGAGGCCCCGGTGGACGCCGTGAGCGCCGCCGAGACCGAGGCGCTGCGCCTGCTGTCCGAGCAGAAGGACAAGTACCTGCGGTTGTTTGCCGAGTTCGAGAACTTCCGCAAGCGCAGCGTGCGCGACCGACAGGACGCCGAGAGCAAGGGGATGGGGCTGCTCATCAGCGGGCTGCTCGATTCCCTCGACGACTTGGGGCGCGTGGCGCACCTCGATGCGGCCACCACCCCGGCGCAGAGCATCGTCGATGGCGTCGCGATGGTCGAGAAGAAGGTGCTGAAGTCGCTCGCCGGCCACGGCCTCGAACTGGTGAACCCCGAAGGCGAGGTCTTCAACCCCGCGGTGCACGAAGCCCTGAGCGCCATGCCGGCCGCGCTGCCAGAGGAAGACGAGCGCGTGTCGCAGGTCTATCAGGTGGGCTACGTCTTCAACGGCCAGCTGCTGCGTCCGGCGCGTGTGGTCGTCAAGCAGTGGAACGGCTGACCGTCTGATGGCACCCGGCAAGGACTTCTACGCTGTCCTCGGCGTTCCCGACAAGGCCACCGCTGAGGAGATCAAGAAGCAGTACCGCCGCCTGGCGAAGCAGTACCACCCCGATTCCAACAAGGGTGATCCCAAGCAGGCCGAGCGCTTCAAGGAGATCGCCGAAGCGTACAACGTCCTTGGCGACGCGAAGCAGCGCAAGCAGTACGACGAGATGCGGCGCCTCGGCGCCTTCGGTGACTTCGCGCGCCGGCCGGGCGGTGGTTCCACCGGCGGATTCCGCGGTGCGGGCGCACGCCCCGGCGCGCGCTCCACGACGGGCGCGCCGCCGCCCGGGTACAAGTTCGAGGACTTCGACGTCGGCGGCCTCGGCGGCCTTGGCGACCTGTTCAGTTCGATGTTCGGCGGCGGCGCGCAGCGCCAGAAGCCAAGTGAGCCCGAGAAGGGCCAGAGCATCGAGACGACGCTCGAGGTGCCTTTTCGCATCGCGGTCATCGGTGGCAAGGTGCCCATCGAGCTGGAGGTGAACGAGGAGTGCGGCGTCTGCAGCGGCAGCGGCGCGGCCGCGGGCGCGAAGATCAGCGCGTGCCCCGAGTGCAGCGGCCGCGGTTCGATTTCCTTTGGCCAGGGCAGCTTTGCCGTCAGCCGGCCATGCCCGATGTGCCTGGGCAAGGGCGCGCTGCCGAGTGAGCGGTGCGGTACCTGCAGCGGGCAGGGTGCGCTGCGGTCCAAGAAGAAGGTGCTCATCACCGTGCCGCCGGGCATCGATACCGACAGCAAGCTCCGGCTCAAGGGGCAGGGCGGGCGCGGTGGACGCGGCGGCCCGCCGGGCGACCTCGTCATCACGTTCAAGGTGGAGCCCGACAAGTTCTTTTCGCGTGACGGCCTCGACCTCATTGCCCAGGTGCCGGTGAACATCGCGCAGGCGACACTCGGCTCGAAGGTCACCGTGACGACGCTCGACGAGAAGAAGGTGACCATCGCCATTCCGGGCGGCACGCCCAGCGGCAAGCGGTTCCGCGTGCGCGGGCAGGGCATCGAGCGCGAGGGCAAGAAGGGCGACCTGCTGCTCGAGGTGCGCATTGACGCGCCGCAGGGGCTCACCGCCGACGCCAAGGAGGCGATGGAGTTGTTTGCGGCGCGGGCGGGGCTGAAGTACTAGATGCTAGATGCTAGGTGCTAGATGCTAGGTGTCGATGAAGCCGCCGCCGAGTACCCGCGTGCCGTCGTAGAGCACGGCGCTCTGCCCCGGTGAGATTGCGCTGACCGGTGACAGCAACTCCAGTGAGACCGCGCCGTCCGCAATCGACGTCACCACGGCCGGTGCCAGCGGCGCGCGATGCCGGATGCGCACCTGCACTTCGTCGCCCGCGCACGGCGGCACGTCCACCAGCCAGTTGATGCCGCTGGCGGTCACGCGGGTGCCGAGCAATGCCTCGCGCGGCCCCACCACCACTTCGCGCGTCTCGGGGCGGAGCGCCACCACATACAGCGGCTCGCCCGAACCACCCGGCAGGCCGCGGCGCTGGCCGATGGTGTAGCGGGCGAATCCGTCGTGTTCGCCGAGGTCACGTCCATCGACGGTGACGATGCGTCCCGGCGACAGCGACGGCGCCGTGTCGCCCAGTTCGCGCCGCAGGATCCTCACATAGTCGCCATCGGGCACGAAGCAGATTTCCTGGCTCTCGGGCTTGTCGGCAACGCGCGGCAACTGCAGCGCACGAGCCAGCGCGCGTGTCTCGGGCTTGGTCATCGTACCCACGGGCAGCAGCAGCCGCTTCACCACCGCGCGATTGATGCCCCACAGGAAGTACGTCTGGTCCTTGTTGTCGTCGAGCCCGCGATGCAGTGCACCGTCGATGGCGCGCGCATAATGCCCGGTGGCCACATACTGCGCGTCGATGCCGTCGGCCTTGGCCACGAGGTCGCTGAACTTGGTGAACGTGTTGCACCGCACGCACGGAATCGGCGTGCGCCCGCGCGCATACTCGGCCACGAAGTCGGCAATGACGTCGCGGCTGAAGTGATCGACCATGTTGAGCACGTAGTGCGGGATGCCGAGCAGTTCGGCCACGCGCCGCGCGTCGCTGGTGCTGTCGAGCGAACAGCAGGGGCGGTCGGGCAGGTCGCTGCCGTCCTCGAACAGCTTCATCGTGACGCCGACGACGTCGTAGCCCTCGCGCACGAGCAGCGCGGCGGCGACAGAACTGTCCACCCCGCCCGACATCGCCACGAGAACCCGCGCCTTGGCCGTCATCTGTAGTTCTCTGTAGTTCTCTGGCGCGAAGCGCTAAAATCGCCCAGCCAACCCACGCGCCTTCACGATGAGCGCCGGAAACAGCGCCACCACCCGATCGATGTGTTCTGGCGTTGTGAGCTTGCCGACGCTCATGCGAATGGCGGCGCTGCCGAGCTCGGGCGACACGCCCATCGCGCCCAGCACGTGCGAGGGGGTGATGCTTCCGCTCTGGCACGCCGAGCCGCTCGAGCAGGCCACGCCCTGCAGGTCGAGCGCCATCAGCATCGACTCGCTGTCGGTGCCGGGCACCGAGAGGCTCAGCATGTGCGGTGCGCGAGGGGCGCCGCGGCCGTGCACGACGGCATCGGGCACGCGCTCGAGCAGTGAAGTCTCGAGGCGGTCGCGCAGGGCCAGCAGGCGCGCGCACTCGGCGTCCTTTTCCTTCAGTGTGAGTTCCATGGCGGTGGCCAGCGCGATGGCCATCGGCACGTTCTCCGTGCCCGGGCGGCGACCACGGTCCTGCGTGCCGCCAAAGAACAGCGGCGCCAGCGGCGTGCCGCGCCGCACGTACATTGCCCCGATGCACTTGGGCGCGCCGAACTTGTGCCCGCTCACCGACAACAGGTCGAACGGCGTCTGCCTGGCGTCAACGACGAGCTTGCCGAACGCCTGGACGGCGTCGGTGTGAAAGACGGCCCCGACGCTCTTGGCCAGCGCCGCCAGCTCCTGCACGGGCTGGATGACGCCCGTCTCGTTGTTCACCCACATCACGCTGGCCAGCGCCACGTCGTCGCGAATGTGCCGCCGAGCCGAGTCGAGGTTCACCACGCCCGTGGGGTCGATGTCGAGCAGCCGCTCGTCGGCTCCTTCCCTGGCCGCCTGGTGCGACGACATGAGCACGGCCTTGTGCTCGATGGGCGTCGTCACGAGGCCATGGCGCCCGCCGTCGCGCTGGATGCGCCAGCCGCCCAGCACCGCCAGATTGTCGGCCTCGGTGCCGCCGGAGGTCAGGCAGATCTCGTCGGGGTTGGCCCCCAGGCACGCCGCAATGCGCTCGCGCGCGGCGTCGGTGGCGGCGCGCGCCTCGCGCCCCCAGCGGTGCGTGCTCGACGAGTTGCCGAACTTCACGCCGAAGTACGGCAGCATTGCCTCGATCACCTCGGGGCGTACCGGGGTGGTGGCGGCGTGGTCGAGATAGATGGGGGGCATCGACATTCGTGCAATATAGCGGGCCACGCCCGCGCGACGCTGCCTTGAGCGCCTTTACTTCTTCAGCGACGCAATGACGGAGTCAACCGTCGCGAGATACGCATCCACCAGGCCGCGGCGCATCGTGATGGTGAACTCGCTCGCGCTGCCCGTGATGAACTTCACCGCCACGTCTTCCTTGCTGGCGCGAAACGCGCCGTCGGGAATGCGGGCGCCAAAGGTCGAGGTTGGCGAACACTTGCCCTCGAAGCAGTTCTGCGTGTCGGTGGCGGTGCTCACCTGCAACGGCCGGTTGAGCCCCTGTGCCTGCGTGACATCACGGCCGCTAGGGAAATCGAGGGTCACCCAGAGCCGATGATACCGGTCGGGCGCGCCCGACCGGCGCACCCACGTGCGTAGTCCGAATGCCGGCTCCGAGGCGTTCCACGCGACCACCTCGACGATGGAAGCCGCCGGGAAGTTGCGCACCTGGATCACCGCCCCTCCCTGCAACGGAGCGATCGCTGCGCCGGCGGCACGCGCCGCTGCTGGTGAAATGGTCCGGCCCGCGCCCGGGCGGGCGACGAGCGCGACGGCGGCGAGTGCGGCAACGACGGCGAGTGCGCGAAAGCCAGCGCGATGAGAAATCGGGGAGTAGGGCATCGTCTTGGGTTCAAGGTTTGGGTGTTCGCAGCACGGCCCGGGCCGGCGCCGCGTCGAGTCCGGCGACCTTCAGCGGAGGAGCCACGAGGTCGTACCCGCCGCTCGGCACGTGGGCCAGGTCGAGGTTCTCCAGGATGTACGCGCCGCCGTCGAACAGCGCGTGGTGCACGGCGAGGTCCTTCGACTCCCGCACATCGACGCTCGGGCAGTCGACGCCAAGCAACAACAGGCCGTCGGCGGCGAGGTCGGCGGCGCAGTGGGGCGACAGCGTCGGCCAGTCACCGGGAAACTCGCCGCGCGCAATCGTGCGGTCGGTTCGCAGCAGCAGCCGCGCAGGGGTCGCCTCGATGCCCGCCGAACGCAGCATCTCGCGGTCGATGACGCCGGTGTGGCGCACGAGGTTCACCACCACCACCGGGCCAATGAACGCCTCGAGCGGCAGTCGCTCGCTCCCCGATGCACCGTCGCGCACGTGCAGTGGCGCGTCGGCGTGCGTGCCAACGTGCGGGCTCGTGGTGAACGCCGAGACGTTCACGCTGCTCCCGGTGCCGATCTGCGCGGACCAGCCGCAGGAGAAGCGGGTGTCGCCGGGCCACTCGGGGGTCGACGCGCCCAGCGCGATGGAAATGTCGATCATGCGCCCCCGAACAGCTGCGCCCTGACGGCCCACAGCTGGGGAAAGAACCGCAGGTTCACCGACTGAGCCAGGTGGCGCGCACCCATCGATCCGCCGGTGCCGCCCGTCACCGGCCCGATGATGCGTTCCACCAGCTGTACGTGGAGGAAGCGCCAGCGCTGAAAAGCCTGGTCGTATTCGAGCAGCGCCTCCGCAAGAAAGAACAGCGGGTCGGGCCCCGGGCCGGTGTACAGCGCCTCGAGCGTGCGGCCACGGCGCGCGACCAGCTGCACGAACAGGTCTTCCAGGCGAGGGCGGGCCACGGCGGCCTGCACCGCGGGCGGAATCTCCCCTGCGACCTTGAGTGCGCCCACAAAGGCGTCGTCACGCATGCCCGAGAGTGCGCCGATCACGCGGAACTGGAGGCTCTGCTGGCCGGACGATGCCCCCAGGAAACCGCGGAACTGCAGGAAGCGCTGCGGCGGGAGCGTGTCGAGCGCCGACAGCTGGTCGGCCACGATGCGCATGAGCCCATTGATGCGCTGCACGCGCCAGAGCGCGCGGTCACCGTCGCCGGTCTCGAGGTCCGTCAGCACCGCCTCGAGCTGCTGGATGATGACCTTGAACCAGAGCTCGCTCGACTGGTGCACCA
>CAYHCW010000084.1:0-5955 GCA_964355025.1 uncultured Gemmatimonas sp.
ACGCAGCCGCGCAAGCTCCACTTCGGCGGCGATGGTCCCAAACGCTCCCCACTGCCCGCCCGCGACGATTCGCCGCCACAGGCGCACCGCGTCGGCGCGCCGCCCGTTGTAGAAGTGCCAGTTGGCCACGCCATACGCCGCCGAGGCGTCGGTAACCGACATCTCGCCGTCTGCCCCGGCGTTGAGCACGGAGTCGGGGGGAAGTTCACCCTTGTACAGCAGCATCAGCCGGTGATACGCGCCGTTCTCGACGACATTCAGGTCGCGCCGCATCGGGGCGAGCACCCGCGCCGCGTCGGCGTCGCGCCCGCTGCGCCGGAGCGCCATGTACAGCCAGTGCGCCATCGAGACGCGCCGGTCGTCGTTGTTTGCGCCGTCAACCTCGGCTTGCGCCACGGCCGCGGCGCGCGCCCAGTCGCCGCGCAGGTAGTGCGCGAGTGCGAGATGATAGCCGATGTTGGAGTGCAGCGTACCGATGGGAATGCCAGCGGCATTAGGCTGTCCGTCAGGCTCCACCACATCGGGCGTCCCCGCCACCAGCGCCGCCGCGCGCTCGAGGTCGCGCACGGCCCCGCCGAAGTCGCGCACCGACAGCAGGCGATGCCCGCGATGGCGCAGCAGCCACGGGTTGTCGGGGAAGAGCGTCAGCCCGCGCGAATAGACCTCAATGGACTCGCGCAGCTGACCCAGGTAGCCCAGCCGCCGGGCGTACCAGATGATCGAGTCCAGGTTGGCGGGTGTGTGTTCGTAGGCGCGCCGGGCGTCGGCCAGTTGCTCGCGGTAGCGCGCGCGCACCGTCGGGGAAAGCGGCAGCACGCGCAGCGTGTCGCCCATCATCGACACGGCCTGCACGTCGACATGCCGGGGAATCGGCGCGGCGGCGGTCGCCGTGCCCTGCGCGCGCAGGGTCGCGGGCAGCGCGGTCGCAAGAACGGCGAAGGAAACGAGGCGCATGGGCGTGGCAGGAAGAAGTGGATGCGCTGGAGGCCGGCCGGTTGACCGGCGGCGGCGAGCGGAATACTCTGCCAAAGGTGTGCGCGCCGGCATCGCCGGTCAATTTTCCGTGTCCCCCGGAGTGCCTTGCATGCCGAGCAGCTGCCGCGTCTTCATTGCCACGAGCCTCGACGGCTTCATCGCGCGGGCCGACGGCAGCATCGATTGGCTGGACGCGGCCAATGCCGTGGTTCCGCCCGGCGAGGACATGGGCTACGCCGCGTTCATGTCCACCATCGACGCCCTGGTGATGGGCCGCAGCACCTTTGAGACGGCGATGTCATTCGCCGCGTGGCCCTACGGTGCCACGCCCGTCGTGGTGCTCAGTGCGCAGCTCGCGTCGTTGCCGGGAACGGCGCCGTCCACGGTATCGCTGCACCGCGGCGGGCCAGCCGCACTCGTGGCCGATCTCGCGGCGAAGGGGCTGAAACACCTGTATATAGACGGCGGACTTGCCATCCAGAGCTTTCTTGCGCTGCACCTGATTGACGAACTGACCATCACCACGATCCCCGTGCTGCTCGGCAGCGGCAAACCGTTGTTCGGCGCCTTGCCGGCCGACGTGCGCCTGCAGCACCTGTCCACGCGCGCGTACGAGTTCGGCTTTGTGCAGACGACGTACCGCGTGGTGCACGACACGTAGTGGCAGTGGCGTGGCCCCGGCGGAAGGGCGCGTGAAAGCGCCCTACCGCGGAAGCCCGAGCGCCTGCGCGTCGCCGCTCAAATAGATCGGCGAACGCTCCGTGTAGACCGCGGCGTTCGCCGTGATCGCCGCCGGATAACTCCCCTGCTTCCACTCCATCGTCAGCCGGGCGCGGCCGGACGTCTCGTCTACACTATACAGCGCATACCACAGGGATCCCGCGCCGATGGTCAGCACCACCTTGCCCGGACCGTCCGGCGCGAGCCACGACCCGGCGGCACCGCGCTTGTTGCCGGCCACCGACCAGTCGTGATCCATCAACTCCACGCGCTGGAAGTGGCCGTACGCATTGGTCACGTCGAAGAGCGCCATGACGTCGTAGTACACCGGGTCGGGCACGCGCCAGTTCTTGTTGATGAGGATCCACTCGCCGACGAACGTGCCCCGACGGTCGCCGTGGAAGAGCATCTTGTTCGTGAGATACGGCTCCCACGGCCGTGCGTTTCCGGCCACCAGCCCCTTGGTGAAGAACGGCGTGACGACGTCGGCCAGGTGACGTGCCACGAGCGCGGCCTTCACGTCGTCGCGCAGGTAGTCGAACGGCGACACCGGCGAACCGGAGGTGCCGCCAGTCCGCTCGCCGTCGGTGCGCCGGTTGTCGACGAGCATGAACTCGGCGCTGCCGCGCATGCTGCCCACGGGATCGCCCTCCTTCACCTTGTCTCCGACCTTCACCAGCGGCAAATCGACGTCCATATGCTTGCCGATGAGACCCTGGCCGTAGTCGATGGTGACGAAGTACTCATGCAGCCCGTCGCTCGTGCCGCGCGAACCCATGTCCTCGATCTTCGTCACCGTTCCGGCGGCCCAGCTGCGCGAGGGAATGCCGAGCCGCGTGGGAATCCAGACGTGGTTGAGCCCCTCGACGTGGCCCCCCTGGTGAGCGCCAAACGCGCCGAAGCCGCCGGCGGACCCCAGCACGATGTCAGCGAGCGCAACCGGCAGGTTCAGCCGCACCGGCGATCCCCAACTGGGCACGGCCTGCGTCTGCACGTCGTTTACCCACGGCACCGGCCGCTCGGCCGCAGGTTCGTTGCCGCCGAAGATGCGCCCGCCGTCGCAGCCGGAGAGCACGAGCATGCTCGCGGCGAGGCAGGTCCAGCGGGAAGTGGTCATGGGGGTGCCCCGAAGCTAACGCGTCCGGGGCCTTCGTACCACGCCGCTGGAAATTGCGCCGGTCAGTAGCGTATCCTTAGGGGGGGATTGTTCGCGGCACGCGGGCAATTGCCGTGACCTCTTCCTCATTCCGGGCAACGGGCCTTGGCCAAGAAACCGAACTACGACTTCGAGAAGCGCAAGAAGGAACAGGAGCGGGCAAAGAAGAAGGAAGCCAAGCGGGCGGAGCGCCTGGCGCGGCGTCAGGCCGGAGGAACTTCGGATGGCGACCCCGACCTCGACGGCATCGTGATGGGACCGCAGAATCTGGAACAGTCCGACGAGCCGACGGACGAGCAGCCCGTCGTCTAGCGACGCGTAGTGAGCGGCAGTTCGCCGTGTGAGGTATTTCCCTGCACAGTAAGCCAGGCGCCGTGTCGAAACTGAATGGGTCAGTCCGGATCACGCCTCTGTGACCGGTCGCTCTTCGGGGAGGTTTCGCACGTGGCTGTCCCAACCGTACGCCTGACCGGGCGTGAACGCACGTTTGGCGACGACGAGATCATCGTCAGCAAGACCGACCCCAAGGGCCGCATTACCTACGCCAATCCCGTCTTCCTGCGCGTGGCAGGCTACGACGAGGACGACCTGCTGGGCAAGCCGCACAACATCGTCCGTCACCCCGACATGCCGGCCTGCGTGTTCGAGCTGCTATGGGCGACCATCAGTGCCGGGCACGAGTTGTTCGCCTACGTCCTCAACCTTGCGGCCGATGGCGATGAATACTGGGTGTACGCCCACATCACTCCCACGTTCGACGCCCGGCGCCAGATCATCGGCTATCACTCCAGCCGTCGTTCGCCGAACCCGGACGCGCTGCGGAAGGTCAAGCCGCTCTACGCCGCGCTGCTCGCCGAGGAGCGCAAGCACGCCAGCAAGAAGGACGGCATCGCCGCCGGTCGGCGGAAGCTGACGGAGTTCCTCGCCGGGGCGGGCAAGACGTACGACGAACTGGTGTGGAGCCTGTGATGCCGACGATGACGTTTCGGCGCGCCCCGGGGCGCCGCGCGGCGCTCGAGGCCGAGCTGGCGCAGCATCGCGAGGCCATCCGTCAGGTCAGCGAGGTCTGCGCGGCGGCCGCGCGTGGTGACCTCGAGCCGCGCATCCTGCACATCGGCGACGACGGCGCCGTGGGCACGATGCAGCGCAACATCAACCACCTGCTCGACATGACCGACGCGTTCGTCCGTGAAGCGAGCGCGTCACTCACGCATGCGAGCGAGGAGAAGTTCTACCGTCGCGTGCTCACGCGCGGGATGCACGGGAGTTTTCGGCACGGCGCCGAGCTGATCAACGCGGCCACCGACCACGCCGCGCGCCTGGCGGCGCAGCGCGCCGAGCGCATGCGGCTGTCGGACAAGTTCGAGGACGTGATCAAGGATGTCGTAGACGGGGTGGCGGCGGCGGCCACCGAGGCCGAGGCGACGGCCCGCACGCTGATGGACAGCGCCGCGCGCACCAGCCGGGAGGCGGAGACGGCCGCCGCGTCGGCGTCCGAGACGTCGCAGCACATGGCCAGGGTGGCCAGCGCCAGCGAACAGATCACCAGCGCGGCCGGCGCGATTGAACAGCAGGTGGAACTCTCGCGCGTGATGGCCGGCGAGGCCCTGGCCGAGGCGCAAAGGACCAACGAAGTGGTCACCGGTTTGCAGAGCGCCTCGCAGGACATCAGCCGGGTGGTGGCGATCATCAACGAGGTGGCCATGCAAACCCGGATGCTCGCGCTCAACGCGATGATCGAGGCGGCGCACGTCGGAGACGCCGGCCTGGGATTCGCGGTGGTGGCCGCCGAAGTGAACAACCTGGCCACCAAGACCGCCAAGGCGACCGGCGAGATCGAGCAGATGGTGGAGATGATCCAGGCGGCCACGACGCGCGCGGTGGGGGCCACGACGGTGATCGCCACCACGGTCACACGGATGCACGACACGTTGATGGCCATGCGCGGCGCCGTGGGCGAGCAGGGGCAGGCCACGCTGAAGATGGGCCAGAGCATCAACCGCGCCGCCGACGGCACGCGCCAGGTCAGCGAGACGGTGGCCGCTGCCGCGGATGGGAGCACGCAGACCCGGGGAGCCGCGGACCAGATGGTGTCATCGGCCGAGGACCTGTCGCGCGTGGCCGAGTCGCTGCTCGGCGAAGTGGACCAGTTCCTTGGGCAGATGAGAAAGCGGTGACGCACGCACTGAGGCACCAGGAGACGCTGTGATTGAACGGGCCACCGAGTTCGCGCCGGCCGAGCGCGCCTCGCACGATGAAGTACAACGGCAACACGAGAAGCTCGCGTCGCTTCCGTTCATCGTCGGGTTCCTCGACGCGGCGCCCGCCATGACGGTCATACTCAACGAGCACCGGCAGATCGTCTTCGCCAACCGGGCTTTCGCGGACTTTCTCGGGGTCGAACGCGCCGAGGCGCTGCGGGGCAACCGCTTTCACGCCGCAGGCGTCGGTCGCGAGGGCAGCGTGATCGGCCTCCGGCCCGGTGAAGCGGCGGGCTGCATACGAGCGCCGCTCACGGAGAATGGCTGCGGGACGTCCGCCTTCTGCCAGACGTGCGGCGCCGCCAATGCCATCGTGAACAGCCAGCGGAACAACGCGCCGGACGTGCAGGAGTGCCGCATGATCCAGGGCGAGGAAGGGGTGCGGGAAGCCGCACTGGACCTGCGCGTCTGGGCGAACCCCATGGAGGTGCAGGGCGAGGGGTTCACCGTATTCTCGCTGCTGGACATCAGCGCCGAAAAGCGCCGCGAGACGCTCGAGCGGATTTTCTTCCACGATGTGCTCAACACGGCCAGTGGCGTGAAGGGGCTCGCCGACCTGATGGTTCAGGGCATCGTGTCGGCCACGGAGTTCACAAAGGTCGCCGGCATGCTGGCCGACTCGACGGGCCAGCTGATGGAGGAGATCAGCGCGCAGCGGATGGTGTGGGAAGCCGAGAACGGCGACCTGCGCGTGTCATCGCACACCACGCATTCCCTGGAGCTGCTCGCCGCCGTGCAGCACCAGTTTCACGGCGACCGCCTGGCGCGCGGCAAGCCGATTGTCCTCGACGGCGCCGCGCGGTCGTTCACGTTCGTCACCGATCCCGTGCTGCTGCGGCGCGT
>CAYHCW010000084.1:6055-8864 GCA_964355025.1 uncultured Gemmatimonas sp.
GAGGACGAGGGGACGACGTTCACCGTGCGGTACCCGAAGGCCCTCTAGGCGTCTCGCGGCGGCGCGCGGGAACGATGCCGTTGTGTACGTGTTGAATAGTCGCCAGCTTTTCTCAGGCGCAACTCACTCGACCGTACAAGGACAACGTCATGATGAAGTTCACGCGTGCTGCAATTGCGCCGCTGGCGCTGGCCGCCGCCTTGAGCGCCTGCGGGACGAAGGACCAGCCGACGCCGGAAAGCCGCCAGGTGGAACTCGCGCCAAAGGCCACCGGGCAGCCGCAACTTGGCGACACGGCACTGACCTCCGCGCCGGCTCCGGAGGCGGAACTGGAGTCCGTCACGATGCCCGCGCCGGTTGCGCCCGTCTCCAAGCCAGCGGCACGGCCCGCGAACAGGCCGGCGGCTCCTGCTCCCGCGTCGGCGCCTGACGCACCTGCCGCTGCTGCTGCAGCGCCCACCCCTGCGGCGGCGCCGGCAGCACCCGCCGCCGGTGTCGTGGCCGGCGGGCTCTCGCTTGGCACCACGCTCGGTACGCGCGTCTGCACCAACACGCACAAAGTGGGTGACCGGGTCACGGCAACGCTCGCCAACGCCGTGCCTGGCACGAATGGCGCGTCGATTCCCGCCGGCGCAACAGTGACGCTGCGCGTGAGCGAGTCGCAGCGCGGCGAGAACGGAAAGGAGGGCATTCGCCTCGCGTTCGAGCCGGTGGCGGTGACGTTTGGAGGTTCCACCTATGCCATCGACGCAAGTGCAGTGATGACCGGCCGCGAGACGGTTCGCTCGCAAACGACGGGCGACCAGGCCAAGAAGGTCGCCACCGGCGCCGTGGTCGGAGCCATCGCCGGGCAGATCCTCGGCAAGCGCGCCAAGACGGCGGCGATCGGTGCGGCGGTTGGCGCAGCGGCCGGCGGAGCCGTTGCCGCCGGAGCGGCCGACTGGAACGGCTGCCTGGCCGAGGGCGGTGCGGTGACTGTGACGCTGCGGAGTCCGGTGACGGTGAAGGTTGTGACGGGTCGGCCGGGCATCTAGGCAGGGGAACGGCATACTGCGCAACACGAAGACGCGAAGGCGCACGAAGGGGCACGAAGCACGGCAATTAAAGGGGGCTCGGCGGAGAGAACTGTCCGCCGAGCCCCCTAGAATTCAGTTCTTCGCGAACCTTCGCGCCCTTCGTGCCTTCGTGGTATCAGTAGCAGTAAGACCTAGTATCCCACCGCTTTCCCTGCACTGCGCGGCTCACGCACTCCAATCCACCCGCCGTTCACGCGCATGATGCCGTTGGCGTTGGCCAGGCCGCCCACGCGGGTGAGCGTGTGCCCAAAGACGCGCAGCGAGTCGGCCACCGCGGCCGAGAACGCGCCGTCTTCGTAGCTCAGTTCGTCGGGCAGCGACTGGTGGTGCACGCGCGGGGCGCGCATGGCGTCGGCCAGCGTCATCTTGTGCTCAATCACGTTCAGGATCACCTGCATCGTCGTGGTGATGATGCGCGGGCCGCCGGCCGCCCCCACCACCAGCAGCGCCTTGCCGTCCTTGTCCATCACGATGGTCGGGGCCATCGCGCTGAGCATCCGCTTGCCCGGCACGATGGCGTTGGCCTCGCCCTGCACCAGCCCGAACATGTTCGCCGTGCCCGGCTGTGCGGCAAAGTCATCCATCTCGTTGTTCATGAAGAAGCCGCCCTTCGGGATCCACACCCCCGACCCATAGCCGCCGTTGAGCGTCGTGGTGGTCGACACCACGTTGCCGCTGTTGTCGGCCACCGAGTAGTGCGTGGTGTGCTCAGGCTCCGGAGCGCTCTTGAATGCCGGCGTCTTGGTGGCGTGCGTGCGGTCTATCGTGCCCGCCAGTTCGCGCGCGTACGCCTTGCTCGTCAGCTGCTCAATGGGAACCTTCACGAACGCGGGGTCGGCGAGCTTGGCATTGCGGTCGATGAATGCCCGGCGGAACGACTCGGCGAGCAGGTGCGAGTACGCCGCCGATCCGTACGGCGGCAGCGCGCCGAACGTCTCGAGGATGTTCATCGTCTCGGTCATCGTGATGCCGCCCGATGACGCCGGCGGCATCGTGTACAGCGTGTAGCCGCGATATGTGCTCTTGATGGGCGTGCGCCATTCGGCCTTGTAGCGGCGCAGGTCCTCCAGCGTGATGATGCCGCCCCCGCGCTGCATCTCGGCCACCAGCGCGTCGGCCACCTCACCCGTGTAAAACCCCGCGGGCCCCTTGGCCGCAATGATCTCGAGCGTATGCGCGAGGTCCGCCTGCACCAGCCGCGTGCCCGGCGAGAGCGGCTCGCCACCGGGGTAGAACAGCTCCTTGCCGGCGAACTGCGTCAGCGCATTGCGACTCCCGCGCAGCGAGCGAAACAGCGCGCTGTCCACCACGAAGCCCTCTCTCGCCAGTCGAATGGCCGGCGCCATCACGGTGGCCAGCGGCAGCGATCCAAACTTGGCGAGCGCCTCGGCCATGCCCGCCACTGAACCCGGCACTCCGCTGGCGAGGTGCCCGAGCAGGCTCTTGTTGGTCAGCTTGCCGGTGGCGGCATCCACGTACATGTTGCGCGTCGCCGCGAGCGGCGCCACTTCGCGATAGTCGATGGCCGCCGAGCGTCCGTCGGCCATGTGGATGTTCATGAAGCCGCCGCCGCCGATGTTGCCGGCAAACGGGTAGGTGACGGCGAGCGCGAAGCCCGTGGCCACCGCAGCGTCCACCGCGTTGCCGCCCTGCTGCAGTATCTCGGTGCCGGCCTCGCTGGCCAGCCCGCTGTTGCTCGCCACCATGCCGTGGGCGCCAAACACGGGCTCGGC
>CAYHCW010000085.1:0-8749 GCA_964355025.1 uncultured Gemmatimonas sp.
GCAACATGGAACTGGTGCTCGACCGCGACATTGCCAACCGGCGCATCTTCCCGGCACTCGACATCCAGAAGTCGGGCACCCGCAAGGAAGAGCTGCTGCTGACGCCGGAGGAAAAGAACCGCATCTTCCTGATCCGGCACTTCCTCGGCGGCATGCCGCCGGAGGAGCAGGTGTTGTTCCTGGCCAAGCGGATGGAGCGCACCAAGACGAATGCGGAGTTCTTCAAGAAGATGGTGGAAGGGGATGTGTAGGATGAAGAGAGAACTACAGAGTACGACAGAGTACGACAGAGTACGACAGAGCCGCGACTCCTGCCAATCCTCCGCATGAACCTGCCGGGACGGATTCTCGCCATTGACCTTGGGGACCGGCGCATTGGGCTCGCGATGAGCGACCCGTCGCGCCTGATTGCCCAGCCGGCCGGCTTTATTGAGCGGCGCGCGGGCAAGCGTCCGCCGCTCACCGCGTTGCTGGCCAAGGCCTCGGAGGTCGGCGCGACCGCTTTTGTGGTGGGGCTGCCGCTCGATGCGGCCGGCGAGGAGACACCGCGCTCGGTGGAAGCGCGCCGACTGGCGGAGGAGCTGGAGAAACGCACGGGGCACCCGGCGCGGATGCTCGATGAGCGATTCACCACGGCCGCGGCGCTGCGCGCGGTGAAGGCCATGGAAGGCTCGACGCGCGGCCGCAAGGGCGACGTGGACGCGCTGGCGGCGACGGTGCTGCTGGAGCAGGCGCTGGCGTTTGGCGACCGGCTCTGGGCGATCGCGATGGCAGAGGGCGGTGGGCCGGTGGCAGTGAACCCGGAGGGCGGAGATGCATCGTAGCGTCGGGCGACGGGTTGCACTCGGACTCGTGCTGTTGTCCGCGGCGTGCGGGTCCCCGGCGGGGCCGCCGGTGCGGGTCACCATTCCCAAGGGCGCGGCGTTTCGGGTGGCCGCCGAGTCGCTGGCCGTGCATGGACTGGTGAACAACGCGCGACTGTTCGGCGTGTACGCCAAGGTGCGCGGCCGCGACCGCTCCATGCGGTACGGCACGTACGTGCTGTCGCGCGGGGCGAGCTGGAACGAGCTGCTCGAGAACCTGCGGCGCGGGCGGGGCATCGTGCACACGGTGACGATTCCCGAGGGTTTTGGCTTGTCGCAGATTGTGCCGCTGCTCGCCGAGGCGCTGGACGTACCGCGCGATTCGCTGGAAGCGGCCGTGCGCGACTCGACGCTGCGGCAGTCGCTGGACATCCCGACGCCGACGCTCGAGGGATACCTGTTTCCCGACACCTACCAGTTTCCCGACCGCACCACGGCCCGCGAGGCGGTGACGACGATGGTTCGCCGGTTCGAGCAGGTGTGGCGTCCGGAGTGGCAGGGCGCGCTGGACAGCCTGAAGTTGTCGCGGCACGACGCCGTGACGCTGGCGTCAATCGTCGAACGCGAGGTGCGCCGCCGCGAGGAAGGCCCGGTGGTCGCCGCCGTCTACCTGAACCGCCTGCGTTCGCGAATGCCGCTGCAGGCGGACCCCACCGTGACGTACGCGCTGGGCAAGCGGCCGGGGCGCGTGTACTACAAGGACCTGAAGATCGCCTCGGCGTACAACACCTACCGCGTGCTTGGCCTGCCGCCCGGACCCATTGGCTCGCCGGGGCTGGCCAGCCTGGACGCGGCGCTTCATCCGGCCAACGTGCCGTACCGGTTTTTCGTGGCGCATCCGGACGGGCATCACGAGTTCCGCACGACGTACCGCGAGCACCTCGCGGCCATTCGCATGGTGCGGTCGGTGGCGCGCGGCGACTCGGCGGCGCGCGAGATGAACGCGGTGCGCGCCGCGCGCGATTCGGCGGCCCTCGCGGCGGGTGCGCCCATTGAGTCGCTGCCGCCGTTGCTGGCGCCGCCGAAGAAGCGCCGCCGGCCGTAGCCGGGCAATTTCCGCTCAGGGCGTCTCGTCTTCGAGATCGCCGCGCAGGGCGATGGCGTCGCGCAGGTACGCGTGGCGCGGCGCGTGCCCGAGGAGCTGCGCGTCCACGTGCAGGAGGACGCGGATGCACCGCGGCAGGGCGCCACGCACCGGAAGATCGGCCGCGCAAAGCATGGGCACGTGGCGCCAGCCTATTTCGCGGGCCGACCCTGCCGGATACGCGCTGGTGAGGTCCGCGGAACAGGTGAAGAAGGCGCTGATGACCTGCGACGGCTGGAGCGTGTTGCGCTCGAGCAGGGCGCGCAGGAGTTCCTGCGTGGCGTCGGCTATGAGCGCCGGCTCGTCAGCGGAGACGGTCGTGGCGCCACGCAGGGCGAGGAGCGGCATGGGTCAACATTGCGGTGGCGGGCTTTGAAGAGCAAGGGAAGCTATAAGCTGTTCGCTGTACGCTCTCCGCCGTCCGTCACCGCGATCGTACGGCGGACGGCGTAGAGCGTACAGCCCACGGCTTCAGTTGTCGTTGTAACTTCTTCGCATGTCATCCTCGATTGCGATCGTCACCTCCCGCGGGGCCAAGCGCCTGGCTGGCGGCCATCCGTGGGTCTTCCGCACCGATCTCGCTGAGGCGCCAGCGGGTCCTGCGGGCCCAGTCCGCGTGGCCGACCCGCGCGGCCAGCCGCTGGGCTGGGCGTGGTGGAGCCCTGCGTCGGAGATCGCGCTGCGGCGCGTGGAGCGCGACCCGGGCGCGGCCATCGACCGCTCGTGGTGGCGCGCGCGGCTGGCGCAAGCCATCGCCCGCCGCGCGCCGCTGGCCACGCTGACCAACGCATGCCGGCTGGTGCATGGCGAAGGGGACGGACTGCCGGCGCTGGTCGTGGACCAGTACGACCGCTGGCTGGTGGTGCAACTGCTCTCGGCGGCGCTCGAGGCGCAGCGCACGGTCATCGTGGACGTGCTGCAGGAGCTCGTTGCGCCCGAGGGCATCCTGGCGCGCAACGACGCGTCGGTGCGCGCGCGCGAGGGCCTCGCGCGCGACGTTGAGTTGCTCGCGGGTACGGTGCCCGAGGAGATCGAGGTGAACGAGCACGGCGTGAAGTACCTGGCGGCGCCGTGGACGGGACAAAAGACGGGGGCGTTCCTCGATCAGCGCGAGAACCGCGTGCTGCTGCGCGGCCACGCGCGCGGGCGGGCGCTCGACGTCTTCAGCTATCACGGGAGCTTTGCGCTGCACCTCGCGCAGGGAGCCGAGTCGGTGACGGCGGTGGACTCGTCGGCGGCGGCCCTGGCGCGGGCGCGGGAGAACGCGACGCGCAACGGCGTGACGACCCTCGAGTGCGTGGAGGCCGACGCGTTCGAGTTTCTCCGCGACGCGGTCGTGCGGAGGGAACAGTACGACGTGATTGCGCTCGATCCGCCGGCGCTGGCCAAGAACCGCGGGTCGATTGAGGGCGCCAAGCGCGGATACAAGGAACTCAACTTGCGGGCGATGCGCCTGCTGGCGCCCGGCGGCCTGCTGTTCACGGCGAGCTGCAGCTACCACGTCACGAAGCCGATGTTCCTGGACGTCGTGCGCGATGCGGCGGCCGACAGCGGGCGGCCGATGATCCTGCGGGCGATCACGGGGCAGCCGCTCGATCACCCCGAGGTGCTGACGATTCCCGAGACGGGGTACCTGAAGGGAGTTCTGCTCGAGAACGGAGAGCGTACCGCCTAGAGCGTACGGCGTACAGCAGCTGTACGCTCTACGCCGTCCGCCTTACGCCGTCCGCTGGCAGCTCGGGCAAGAGTAGGTGCTGCGCCCCGCCTGCGTGGAGCGTTCGATCGGCGTCCGACAGCGCCTGCAGGGCAAGCTCTCGCGGTCGTAGACCTTGAACGGGTGCGCGCTCGCCCCGTCGCGGTAGCGCCCCTGGCGTGCGAAGCCATCGGCAATGGCGGCCTTGATGCCTCGCACGAGCGCACGCAGCTGCGCTTCGCTGAGCGCGCGCGCCGGGCACGCCGGGTCGATGCGCGCGCGCCAGAGCGCTTCGGCGACGTAGATGTTGCCGAGCCCGGCAACAACCTGCTGGTCGAGGAGCACGGGCTTGATGGCGCCCGCACGCCGGGCGGTGGCTCCGCGCAGCAGGTCCACGGTCAGTGCATCGGGTTCAGGGCCCAGTACGAGGCGCGGCGGGTTGCCCGGCGGGTGATACGTTGCGGAGCAGAGGGCGCGGGAGTCGACCAGGCAGAGGCGACGGCCGTCGCGGGTGTCGAGGGTGATGCGCGCAAAGCGCGGGAGCGCGGCCGCGGTGCGAGTGACCTCCCAGTCGCCATTCATTCGAAAGTGGACGGCAAGCACGGCGCCATCGTCGAAACAAAGGTGCTGATGCTTGCCGCGTCGTTCCACGGCGATGACGCGGCGGCCGACGAGGCGGGCCGCGGCGCGCACGGGCAGGGCTCGGCGCTGCGAGGGGTGAAGCGTCGTAACTGCGGCAAGCCGGCGTCCAACCAACACTCGGCGGGCGATGCGTGCAGCGGCTTCGACTTCGGGGAGTTCGGGCATGAACAGGAGTTAGGTGCTAGGGGCTAGGTGTTGGCGGTTGGCGGTTGGCGGGAATCTATCTCGACTGCCGAGGGGCCATCGCGCGCAAGGAATTGCTTTGTGCGAGCAGCCTCATACCTTGAGGACAGCCCTACTTCCCCGCAATGACCACTCGCCTTCCCCGTTCCCTCCGCCACGAATACGCGCTCTACGTCGAGCGCGAGATCGAGGACTACAAGAACTCGGTCAGTCGCTCGTACCTGATGGGGGTCGCCGACGAGGCGATGCGCCGCCTTGGGAGCGGTGACCAGATGGGGATGACGGAACTCCTGCTGGCGGCCGAGGTGGACAAGCTCATCACGAAGCGCCTCCGCGTACCGAGCTACGAGACGTGGCGCCGGCGGCGGCAGCGCAATGAGTCGGCGCTGCAGGCGCCCGAGCACTGGGGGCTGCGCGCGGACACGCCGCTCAAGCAGGCCATCTCGTCACTCGCGGGCGGCGGGTCGGTCGTCGTCACCGGCGCGCGCGTGGAGGGCTCGACGATGTTCCTCGCGGCGAACGGCTGCGACGTCACGGCCATCGAGCCGGAGCGCTCGGTGGTGGAGCACATGATGGAGACGGCACGCAGCGCGGGGCTCAACGAGCGCGTGCGCGGGCTGGTCAGCGACCTGCACACGTGGCTCCCCGATGGGCCGTTGCGCGCCGTGATCTGTACCCCGGCGGCGTTCGCAGGCCTCAGCGCGCACGAACGGACGCGCGTGATTGAAGCGTTGCAGAGCGTGACCACTGATGGTGGCGTCCACCTGGTGGAGACGATTGTGGCCGGCCAGTCGATGATCGACGAGGAAGAGCTGCGGAGCCGGTACGATGGCTGGACCATCTCGATCGTACCCGACCAGGGCGACTCCAAGACATTCGTTGCGCGGAAGGCCGTGGCGTAACGAAATGACACGCATTCTGATTCGGCGACGTGTCAGTATGATACAACCACCTCATTCCGGGGTGGTTTGTTTTTTGCTAACCCATTGTGATGGAAGCCTTTGCGTGGTGTTGGAAACTGGCACTGCTCGTGCAACGTCTACTCAGTGTACTTCCATATGAAGCACAGAGCGTTGCCGCTCCCCAGTACCACCCCCCCGACGTCGGGAAAGCTGCCATGGACCAGATTCGACAGGCCGAGATCAACGAGCAGGAGCCGATCGGCATCATCATCTCGCGCGGTTCTCGCGCTGAGGAGCCGCCGCGTTTTTCCGCGTATGTGTGGGGCCCCTTCCCGGGCATGGAGCCATTGCCGGGAGAGGAGAAGCCGGTGGCGGCGTGACTGGGGAGAGAACGACAGAGTACTACAGAAGACGACAGAGTACTACAGAGGCCGGCGGGGATTCCCTGCCGGCCTTCGCGTTTCTGTAGTTCTCTGTAGTTCTCTGTAGTTCTCTCCCCCAGAAGAACGCACAGGGGAGCTGGCCGAAGCCAGCTCCCCTGTGTGCTTCCAACGGAAGAACTACTTCTTCTTCGCGGCCTTCTTCGTCGCCTTCTTCTTCGTGGCCTTCTTTGCAGCCTTCTTCTTGGCAGCCATGGTACTAGCTCCTGGTAAGGAGGGTCTGTCCCTGGCGATTCCCCGGTGAATCGCTGGGTTTCTCCGCCGTGTCACCACGACGGAAACTCTTGCACGGCCTCGGACAGGCTCGTGAAGCTGGAATCCCGGACCTTGAGTGACGGCATCACCACATCGCCGCCCTGTTCGGTTCCGGCGAGACGTTCGGTACGTCCGAGCATCTCGTGACTATTCATGATAAACAGCGGTGATTCGTTGACGCACAGGTTCCGGATTGACTTCGCGATCGTGCCATCTTCAATCAGGAACGATTCATCGCGCATCAAACCTGCCTACAGGATTGTACGAGGATCGACTTCGCGCAAGTACCAACGGCGAGTTGCCAGAATTCCGCGTTTCGTGGTCCGGATCAATTCTTCGACGCTTGCCGAGCCTTCAGCCACCTTGATCGAAGACGTCGCACCGCTGAAATCCTGCCTTGATGCTTCATCCGCAAGCGAGCGTAATAAAGTTGTTTCGGTACGCCGTTGTCAATCCACGCCTGCCGCGCCAGAGCGAAACCGGCGCCATCACACGGCGTCGCGCGCAACGGTGCATCCACGAGGTCACTGCACAATGTCACTCGGCTATGGACGATCTTCTCCCCGATCTTGTTACTACGGCCCTGCGTCGCGAAGGGCGACGATCCCTCGTCGGCCAAGGGAGCACCTGAACAATTCGTGATGCGCTGCCCACGGTCGCCCGCCTTGCGCGCCGGGTCGAACGCGGACGCGCGGCCGTGGCGCGGGCCGTTGACGCGAACCACGAGTTCACGTTCACGTGCTGCCGGGTGCCGAGTTCGGGCCGGGCCTCGGGATCATCGGGGCTGGCCTTCGCATTGCGCATCGCCGGTGCGGCGCCGATTTTTCGAACAGTCGTTCTTCCCCCTGAGGTCACCCGTGCCAACACTGACCATCAACGGCCGGTCCGTCACCGTCGCCGATGGGTCGACCATCCTCGACGCCGCGCGTGCGGCGGCGATCGACGTGCCGACGCTCTGCTGGTATCCGCGCCTCTCCACCGTCGGCAACTGCCGCATCTGCCTGGTCTCGGTGGAGGGCTCGGCCAAGCTCATTCCGTCGTGCGCGACGCCGGCGAGCGAGGGCATGGTGGTGACCACCGAGTCGGACGCGGCGGTCTCGAACCGGCGCGGCGTGCTCTCGATGCTGCTCGAGCGGTACCCGGGGGACCAGATTCCCGACGGCGGCGCGCGCAACGAGTTCGAGCAGTTGGTGCGGCGCTACGACGTGCCGACGGACAAGCGGAGCACGCTGTCGCCGCGCTCTGGTGACAGCCGCGCGGGCGACCCGATCATCCAGCACGACATGAGCACGTGCATCCTGTGCACGCGCTGCGTGCGCGCCTGCGAGGACATCCAGGTGGTGGGCGTGCTGGACGTGGCGGAGCGCGGATCGCACGCCGAGATCATCGTGGGTGCCGACGGCAACCCGGAGCACGCGGGGTGCACGTGGTGCGGCGAATGCGTGCGCGTCTGCCCGACTGGCGCCATTCACGACATCCTGCCGATGGCGAAGTTCAAGGCCGGCGCGATGGCGAAGCCGGAGCGCGTGGTGCGGTCGATATGCCCCTACTGCGGCGTGGGGTGCCAGATCGACCTGCACGCGCGCGGCGATGACGTGGTGCGCGTGACGAGTCCCTGGATCGAGGAGGCGACCGCCAACGAGGGCTCGCTGTGCGTGAAGGGACGGTTCGGTACCGACTTCGTGCTGCACCGCGACCGCCTGACGACGCCGTGGATTCGCCGCGGTTGGCAGCGTGACGCCGAGGGGCAGTGGTCGTTTGATGCAGCGCGCGACGGCGCCGAGGCGTTTCCGCGGCGCGGTGGCCCGTGGGAGAGCATCCGGGAGGAAGGGCCGAGCAAGAAGCGGCGGCCGCAGACGAACCCGCTGCGCACGGCGCCGAGCGGTGACAGCTCGCTCGGGGACCCGCGTGACCGCGTGGCGACCCCGGCGGCGTGGTACGCGCCCTTTCGCGAGGCAACCTGGGACGAGGCGATGGAGCTCACGGCGCAGCAGCTCGCGCGCCTGCGCGACACGCACGGCCCCGACGCGCTGGCCTCGTTCAGCTCGGCCAAGTGCTCGAACGAGGAGAACTACCTCCTGCAGAAGCTGTTCCGGGCAGGCATCGGCACGAACAACATCGATCACTGCACGCGGCTCTGTCACTCGTCGTCGGTGGCCGCGATGCAGCGCGCGCTCAGCACGAGCGCGGCGTCGGGCTCGATGCGTGAGGTCGAGAAGGTGTCGGACGTGATCTTCGTGCTCGGCGCGAACACCACCGAGAGCCACCCGGTGTTCGGCGCGGCCATCAAGCGGGCGGTGAAGCGCGGGGCCACGCTGATCGTCGCCGATCCGCGCCGCATCGAGCTGGCCGCGCGCGCCAGCATCCACCTGCAGATGGTGCCGGGCACCGACGTGGCGCTGCTGAATGCGATGCTGCATCACGTGCTCGCCGAAGGGATGGAGAACCGCGAGTTCATCGCCGCGCGCACCCACGACTTCGACAAAGTGCGCGCGGCAGTGGCGCCGTACACGCCCGAGGCGGCGGAGGCGATCACGGGCGTGAGTGCCGAGCTGATTCGGCGCGCCGCGGTGGCGTATGCGGGCGGCCCGAACTCGGCGACGCTGTGGGCGATGGGGCTCACCCAGCACCACACCGGCACCGACATCGTGACGTCGCTGCTGAACCTGATGCTCGCCTGCGGCATG
>CAYHCW010000086.1:0-8732 GCA_964355025.1 uncultured Gemmatimonas sp.
GTTGTCGTATCCGCAGTTATCCGCGAAATCCGTGTGATCGGGAGTTCCGCAGTAATTGCATCGCCACCGGTACACTCTGTCAGCGTTGCGTGCAGTGAGCGTTCAGCTGATAGCGTACAGCGTAAAGCCCACAGCTTCCTTTCAAGGCAGTTCTACGGCTTCACCGCTCCCGCCGCCTCGCCCGGAAGCTGCGCGATCAACCGGTCCGACGGCACGCTGTACACAATGCGTCCCGCTGCCTCGGTCGGCCCGCCGTACACCACGCCCACCACCAGCCCGCGCTGGTTGAACACCGGTGACCCGCTCGATCCGTGCGCCACGTACGCGTCCACCTGCAGGATGTCGGGCACCGACTTGCTCACGAAGCCCGCGGCCAGCGAGGCGCGCGCGGTGACGGTGTCGATGGCCCCGCCCATTCCGGCGGTCTCGTTGCCGAGCGGAAAGCCGACGATGGCGACGGGCGCGCCGGCGCGCACGCCGCCGCTGCTGCCTATGCCGAGTACCGTGGGGTACGCGCCCGGTGCGTCGACCTTGAGGAAGGCCAGGTCATCGGTGGTCGACACCTTCACCACGTGGGCCGTCAGCCACTTCCTGCTGCCGTGGTACTGCACGGCAATCTTCTGCGGCGCGCTCGTTTCGTCCTGCACGACGTGCCGGTTGGTGACGATGAGGCCGTCGCGCGTCACGCCGAAGCCCGAGCCCCCCTCCACGTCGTCGGTATGCTGCACCACGATGAAGACCACCGCGCTCGTGTTCTGCTCGGCGATCTTCTCGTAGTCCACCTTCGACACGTCGCCCGCCGCGCTCTGCCGCTGCGACAGCTCGGCAATGCGTCCGGTGATCGCCTGCGTGTTGCCGCCGGAGCGCAGCGCGGCCAGAAGGGAATCGCGCTCGAACCGAATGCGCCCTACTTCGTCGGAGAGCCCGCGCGCACCCGAGCCGCCCTGCAGCTGCGAGATGGCCGTGTTCTGGTCCTGCAGCTGCTTCAGCAACTGGTCGATGGTGGCGCGGTCGGCCGACGCGTTCTGGCGGCTCATCCAGGCCAGTCCGAGCACCACCACAATCACGGCCGCTCCAAACCCGTAGAGCACGCGCTTCAGCTTGCCCGTCTGCTCGTGCACGGCCTCGGCGATGCGCGCCGTCGTGTCGCGCCGCGGCTTGGCGCCGACGCCGGGTGCAACGGAGGGCGCCGGGTTGGCTCGCTCGCCCGACACGCGGGTCCCGGGCGCCGCCGGCGCTGCCGGCGCGTCATCGAGCGCGTGAAACTCGAGTGTCGCGCCCACCACGCCGCCCAGCGCAATCACGTCGCCGTCAAACAGCGCGCGCTCGCCCACGAGCGGCTGGCCATTCACCCGGGTGCCGTTGCTGCTCCCCACGTCGCGCAGCGTCGCCGTGCCACCCACCACGCGAATTTCGGCGTGCTTCCCCGAGACGTCGAGGTCTTTTTCAGTGTCGAGCCGCAAGTCGTTGATCGGGTGGCGCCCGATGGCGATGACCGACTTGTCGAAGGTCTCCCGTGCGCCGGCCCGCGCGCCGCTGGTGATGCGGAGCTCGATGCGCATCGCGGGCTCAGCTGCGCAGCAGGTACAGCCAGGCCAGCCAGGCTCCGACGACCACCGTGATGCTGCCGAAGATCAGGCGCACCTGGGTGACGCTGAGGCGCGGCGTGCCGCCCACAGCCGGCGCTGGTGCGATGGGCGTCGTCTCGCGGCGCTCAAAGTCGCCGGACGAATACCCCGCCGGCTGCACCTCCACCTCCGCGGTGGGCACCCTCGACAGTTCGAGCGCGTCGAGCTCCGCCATCGACTTCCGCACCGAGCCGGCGTCCACCGGCATGGTGGGGCGCATCTCCGACGGCGACACGTACGCGCGGTGCGCCACGTCATCGTTCGCCGAGGCCGGCTGCAGCCCGTCCCCTTCAAAACGCGCGGCAATCACCGTGATGTTGTCGGGGCCGCCATTCTCGTTTGCAAGGTCGATGAGGTTCTTGCACGTGCTCATCAGGTCGGGTGATTCGCTCACAATGCGCGCAATGTCGGCCGTGCGCATCAGGCCCGAGAGGCCGTCGCTGCACAGCATCAGCGTATCGCCGCGGCGCAGCTGCTGCACCGTGAGGTCCACCTTCACGCTCGCCTCGGGGCCGAGCGCCTGCAGGATGATGTTGCGGCGCTCGCTGACCTCGGCTTCCTCCGGGGTCAGCTCGCCCGCGTCGATGAGGCGCTGCACCAGCGACTGGTCCTTGGTGATCTGCGTGGCGACCCCGTCGCGAATCAGATAGCCGCGGCTGTCGCCCACCTGGCACAGGTACAGCGTGTCGCCAAGGATGCCGGCCACCGTGGTGGTGGTGCCCATCCCGCGAAATTCCGGATGCTCGATGGCGTAGCGGTGGATGCGCGCGTTGACCGTCTCCACCGAGGCGCGCAGGGCCAGCGCAAACGCGTCGGCGTCCGTGGCCTCGGCGTGGCGCCACCGGGCGTCGATATCCTCGAGCACCACCTCGGTGGCCATCTGGCTGGCGATTTCACCGGCGGCCGCGCCGCCCATGCCGTCGGCCACCATGAACAGCGATCCGCGCACGCCGGGGCGATGCTCGCGCACCTCGGGCTGCAGCGTGGCGTTCATTGTCGTCAGGTCGGCGACGACGAAGCAATCTTCGTTATGCTCGCGCGTGCGGCCCACGTCCGTGCGTCCGAAGACGTGGACGATCACATCGCCGTTTGAGGACGGGGTGGGGGCGGTCACTTGCACGCTTCGAGATAGTTGTTGAGTGTACGAAGGTTACTGCCGTTCACGAGAGGCTTCGCCTTTTCAGCCATTGCGCAACCGTCAGTAGAGTTATCGAGCTTGAAGTAGGCCATGGCGACGAGAAAATAAGCGTTGCCCTTGCTCTCGCCAGACAACGAGCCGATCTCCGGTTCTATTTCCTTCACCACTTGCTGCGCGGCGCCGGACGTCAGGTCGAGTGCGCTCGGCATCCACTTCGCAACCAGCGCCGCCGCACTACCGCTTGCCGCCGCCCCACCACCTACCGGCGTCGTATTCCCCTTGCTACGGTCACCGCCACCCGCCGGATTCACCCGCGTGTTCAGCAGGTCCACCTTTCCGCGGCCACCAGCTGTCGACGGGTCGGGAGCCGCCGTAGTCGTCGCCGGCACGGCCTGCGGCGCAGCCACCGCCGTGCTGTCGACACCCGACGGGGTCTCGGCCCCGCCGCCGCTCAACATAACGTACCCGCCCCCCCCAAGAACTGCGATCCCGATCACAGCGGCGGCAATTAATCCCGTGTTCGATTTCTTGACAGGCGCCCCGGCGGGAGCCGCTGCGGCCGGAGACGCACCCTTGCCCGCCTGCGCCACCGTCTTGCCGCCCTCCGCAGGCGTCGGCACCCGCGTCTTGGGCACGTTGCCGCCTGCCGGCGAACTGATGACCTGCGTGCCCGCCTCGGCGTCCTGCGTGGCGGGCATGCTCTCGCACGCCGCCCACAGCTCGCGCCCAAACTGCGCCGCGCTCTGGTAGCGCTCGGCCGAGTCGCGCTCCAGCGCCTTGTTCATCACGCGCTGCACTCCGTCGGGCCACGCCACGTCGGGCTTCATCTCGGCCAGCGACTTGGGCTGCTCGATGAGCCGCGCAATCATTGCTTCCTGCGCCGTCTCGCCCGGGAAGGGGAGCTTGCCGGTGAGGCAGTTGAAGGCGACGAGGGCCAGCGAGTAGATGTCGCTGCGCCCGTCGAGCTTGTCGCCCGACAACTGCTCGGGGCTCATGTACTCGGGCGTGCCGACGACGAGCCCCGTCTTGGTGACCTTCTGCGCGTCGCTGTTGTGTGCCTTGGCAATGCCGAAGTCCACCACCTTGGCCAGGTCGCTGCCATCACGATTCTTGGCAATCATGATGTTGTCGGGCTTCAGGTCGCGGTGCACGATGCCGGCATCGTGGGCCACCTGCAGGGCGTCGGCGCTCTGGTGGATGATGCTGGCCGCCCGCGCCGGCGGCAGCGCCCCGGCCTTCTCCACCAGCGCCGACAGCGCCTGCCCCTCGATGAACTCCATGGCGAGGTAGATGAGCCCGTCGGGCGTCTCGCCGAAGTCGTAGATGGCGCAGATGTTGGGGTGGTTCAGCCGGCTGGCGTTGGACGCCTCGCGATTGAACCGCGCAATGGCGTCGGCGTCCTGGTTCGTGCCGGGGTTCATCACCTTCAGCGCGCTCTTGCGCCCCATCTTCACGTGCTCGGCGAGGTACACGGTGCCCATGCCGCCTTCGCCGAGCTTCTTGATGATGTGATAGCGGTCGGCGATGATCGATCCCATCAGGTCGCTGCCCGCCGCCGTGGCTCGCAGGGCCGTGCCGTCGCGCGGGCAGAACCGTTCGCTGAGCGGGTACTCCGTGCCGCACGTGGGGCAAGTCTTCTGGTCGCTCAAATGCTCTCCACTCGCAGGATCTGGTCGCCCATCAGCACGCGCTGACCCACCTTCACGGCGCGTTCGCCGCGCACCGATACGGCCACCCCGTTGCGGCTGCCGGCGTCGAGGAGCACGAAGTCCATGTCCTCGCTGCGGATCTCGGCGTGCGTGCCGCTCATCGTCTGGTCGTACGAGAAGACCCAGTCGCCCTTGTCGCGCCCGAGGAAGATGTTGCGGCCCGGGCTGAGGTGCATCGAGTCGCGCACCGAGGCGTCGGCGCGCAGCTGCTGCAGCACGGCCACATCGGTGTGCGGGAGCAGCGACCCCAGCCGGCGCGTCGCGTCGGCCTCGGCGGGGTTGGGCCCCGGGTAGCCGAGCCGCTTGAAACGCAGAATTTGCGACCCCACCAGGATCATGTCGCCATCGCTGAGCTTCTGCGGCGACTCGAGAAAGACCCACGTGCTGTTGCGCGACCCGAGGTCGCGCACGAACAGCTGGCCGTCGCGCACGGCAAACTGCGCGTGCACCGGGCTCATGAAGACGTCGTCGGGAAAGCGAATCTCGCCGTCGTTGCGGCCCACGATGCCTTCGCCGGCCCCCAGCGAAAAATGCTGCGTGACCTGCCCGGTCTCGCCGAGCAGTGCGAGCTTGGGGCCGTTCGTGGTGGCGCGCGCGGAAAAGACCTGCGTGCCGCCGGCGGGTGGCGGCGGCGCCGCGCTCTTGTGCGGCGCGCCGCAGCGGGCGCAGAACTGGTCGCCAGCGCGCACCGGCTTGCCGCACGCGTCGCAGGTGAGCTGGGAGGCCGGCTCGGGCGGCACTTCATTGTTCATCCGCCCGCCGCACTGCGGGCAGAACGGCAGGCCGGTATGCACCGCGGCCCCGCACAGCGGGCACCCCTTGCCGGGCACCGCCGCGCCGGCCGCCGTGGAGACGCGCGTAGCGGGTACGCCTCGTGGGCTGACGGAGGACGACCGCAGGCCGCCGGGGTCCATTATCGAGGCCACCTCGATGACGCGCGCGCCGCTGCTGACGACCGGCTTTCCGCAATCGATGCAGAAGCGCGACTCGCCATCATTTTCCCGTCCACAGAAGCCGCAACGGTTCACGCCGGACCCTCGTGAAATCGACCCAGTCAATGAAGCTCGCGTATAATAGGATTGTGAAGGGGTGGTGGCTAGGCGCGGAGCCCCCTAAGCGCAGGCAGGGTGCAGGGATGCCCGTGGCTTGCGTTGCAGTGCCGGCCACGCATTCCCCTCTGGTTGCGGGGAAATCCTGATCGTGCGCTCCGGCCGTCGCAGGTAACTTCCACGTTCGCCGTGGAGGGTGCGTGTCGCTGGGCCGCTGGATTGCAGGGCTGATGATGCCGACCAACGGAACGCTGCCGGTGGATGCGGCGCGCGTGCGCCTGCTCGCGTCGGGCGTCGTCATGGCCGAGCCCGGGCGCTGCGTCGAATGCGGCACGTGCAACTACAACTGCCCCGCCGGCATCGACGTGCGTGCCGTGGCGCGCCAGGGGCTCGCCGTCACGGACGGGCGCTGCCTCCTCTGCGGCAGTTGCGTCACGCGCTGCCCGCGCGGTACGCTGCAGTTCCACGAACTCGAAGTCGTCTGGTGACCACGCGCCAGGTGATCCTGGGCTCGGGCATCGCGGCGCTGAGCGCTGCCGAGTCGATCCGACGCGTGAATGCTGGGGCGCGGATCACGATCGTGAGTCCCGAGGCGTCGCCGTTTTATTCGCGGCCGGGGCTGGCCTACCTGCTCAGCGGCGACGTGACTGAGGAACAGCTGCACCTGCGCACGCTCGCCGACGTGGAGGCGCTGCGCGTGGAGCGCCTCGTGGCAAGCGCGGTGCGTATCGACCCGGCGGCGCGCACCGTGACGCTCGACACCGGCGCGCCGCTCCCGTACGACGGGTTGCTGTTCGCCGTGGGTGCCGAGTCGATGCGCGCCGACTTCCCCGGGGCGGAGCTCGATGGGGTGGTGCAGGTGGACGGCATGGAGGAAGCGCGCGACTTCGTGCAGCGCACCACGACGGCCCGCGCGGCCGTGGTGATCGGCGGCGGCAGCACGGCCATGGAGTTCGTGGACGGGCTGCATGCCCGCGGCGTGGCCACGCGCTACCTGATGCGCGGCGAGCGCTTCTGGACCAGGGCGCTCGATCGCGTGGAGTCGGCCATCGTCGAGGCGAGCCTCATGGCCGACGGCATCGTGCTGCACCGCAACACCAGCGTGCGACGCGCGCTCGGCGCCAACGGCGTGCTCGTCGGCGTCGAACTCACGACGGGTGAGCAGCTGTCGTGCGACCTGCTCGCGGTCGCCGTCGGAATTCGTCCGCGCGTGGAGCTTGCGCGCGCCGCCGGGATTGCCGTGGACCGCGGCATCCTGGTGGATGAGTATCTCGAGACGAGCATTCCCGGCATCTTCGCGGCGGGCGACGTGGCGCAGGTGTACGATCCCGTCACCGGCGTCTCGCTGCTCGACTCGCTGTGGGCGAGTGCGCTGGCGCAGGGGCGGGACGCCGGCGTCAACATGGCGGGTGTGCGCGCGCCGCACCGCAAGCGCGCGCCCATGAACGTGACGCGCATCGCGGGGATCACCACGACGATCATCGGCGCCGTGGGCACCGCCGACGATCCCGACCTGCTCACCATCACGCGCGGCCAGAGTGAACGCTGGGTTCGCGGCGCCGAGGCGTGGTCCGTGGGAGGCGCGCGCGCGCGCGACCGGCTGCGGGTGATGGTGAGCGGTCGCGCCATCGTGGGCGCGGTGGTGATGGGCGACCAGCGCGTCTCGACGGCGCTGACCCACCTGGTGGGGGAGGCGGTGAACATCGCCGAACTGCGCCCTGCGCTCGAGGCCAATCCCGAGCACGCCATGGACCTGCTCATCGCCTTTTGTGATCACCACGTGAACGATCATGCGGCCCTCCACGGCTAACGCGATCACCGCCACCGCGGCGTGCGCCGTCGCGGCCTTCGCGTTCCTGCTGTGGGGGCGCGGCCCCGTGCCGTGGGCTGGCACGGTGGCCGGCCACGTGGTCGGCGTGCTGGGCACGCTGCTCATGCTGTGGGCCGGCTTCGGGTACACGCGCCGCAAGCGTCGCACCGCTGCGGGGGTGTCACCGATGCAGGAGGCCATGGCGACGCACGTGGTGGCCGGGCTCGCCGGGCCCTTTCTGGTGATCCTGCATTCGGGGCTGCTGTTCAACGGACTCGCGGGCGCGCTCGTGGTGATGACACTGGTGGTGGTGGCCAGCGGCATCACGGGGCGGGTGTTGATGGGGGCCGTGCCACGCCACGTGCTGGCGGCTGATCCCGTGAAGGTGGCGCTGCTCGATGCCGAGATGGCGCGTGTGGAGCGCGGTCTTGCGGAGCTCTCGCGCCAGCCCGAGCCGGACGCCGAGCGCCGCGAGATGCTGCGCCTGGAACTCGTGTCGCTGGAGCATCAGCAGGAGTGGCTGCGCGCGCAGTGGGGGCAGCGAGGCGGCAGTGCGCTCTGGCGCCGGGTGTTCAGCCTCTGGTGGGTGCTGCACGTGCCGGCCAGCCTGGCGCTGTGGGTCGTGGCGGCCGCGCACGTGGCGGGCACGCTCTACTATGCCACCTTCTCACGGTAGGCGATGGTGATCGTTCCTTCGCGCTCCCGGTTCAGCGTCATCGCCGCCCTGTGCGCGGCGGTGGTCGTGGCCGCGATGTGGGGACGCGGGGGCAGCGCCATCTTCTCGCCGGGCCCCCTGCTGACGGCCGACAGCACGCCCGTGGTGCTGGGTGGCGTGACCTCACACGCCGCGCTGGGCAATCGGTGCGAGGCGTGCCACGTGGCACCGTGGAGCGGCGACCGCATGGACGCGCGTTGCCTGGCGTGCCACACCGACATCGCGCGCGCCATCGCCGACACCACGTCGTTGCACGGGGCGCTCGACGACGCCACGGGGTGCCGGTCGTGCCACGACGGAGAACACCGGGGGGGGCGGGCGTCGTCCATGACGCTGCGCAGCGTCGGCGCGCTGCACGAGCGCTTCGGCTATCCGCTCACCGGGGCGCATCGCACGGTGGCGTGCGACAAGTGCCACATCCCCGGCGACGGGTACGCCAAGGCGCCCAAGACGTGCATCGGTTGCCACGCCAAGGACGACAAGCACAAGAACGGGTTCGGCCCCGACTGCGCCTCGTGCCACAACACCAGGCGCTGGACCGGCGCCCGCTTTGCGCACGACGTCTTCCCGTTGAACCACGGCCGCCGCGGCGCCAGCAAGTGCACGGTGTGCCACGAGGACGCCAAGAACTACAAGTCGTACACCTGCTACAACTGCCACGAGCACAGCCGCGAGCGTGTGGC
>CAYHCW010000087.1:0-1764 GCA_964355025.1 uncultured Gemmatimonas sp.
CTCAGCCCGAGTACTCTGCGGGCCTCAGCCCGAGTACTCTGCGGGCCTCAGCCCGAGTACTCTGCGGGCCTCAGCCCGCCAAGTGCCGCTCATACGCCGCCGCATCCATGAGGCCCGCCACATCCGCCGGGCTCACCTTCATCTTGATCATCCAGCCGGCGTCGTACGGATCGCTGTTCACCAGCGCGGGCTCGCCGTCGAGGCGCGGGTTGACTTCGAGCACTTCGCCGGCAATGGGGCAGTACAGGTCGGACACCGCCTTGACGGCCTCAATCGTGCCAAAGGTGGCGTGCGCGCCAAACGACGCGCCCGGCTTGGGCAGCTCGAGATAGACAATATCGCCGAGCTCGCCCTGGGCGTAGTCGGTAATTCCCACCAGCACCACGGTCGGGTCGCTGGTCGGCTTGAGGTATTCGTGGTCGCTGGTGTAGCGAAGGTCGGCAGGAATCGAGGACACGGACGGCTCCGGATGAAACGTGGTGTGCGCGTAGTTTACGCGGCGCGTGCGCCGGGATCAAGCCGACGCGTTGTTGGCTGACGCGACGTCAGTGATTGCCGCACGTGCGGTGAGGGCGTCAAAGACGACGCGCGCGGCGGCCTCGAGTTCGGCGGGCGTCCCGGTGTTGTCCACAATCCAGTCGGCGCGCGCGCGCTTGCCTTCGCTCGGCGACTGGGCGTCGATCATCGCCTCGGCGGCGGCGGCGTCGAGGCCGCGGTCGCGCAGCAGGCGCTCGCGCCGCAGCTCGCGCGGGGCATCCACGAGGACGACACCGGCGACGGTGCGCTCGAGGCCGGCCTCGAAGAGCAGGGGGATGTCGCAAACGACCAGCCGGTCCCCGCGCTTGGCGGCCGCAGCCACCGCCGCGTCGCGTCGCGCCGCCACTTGGGGGTGGACGATGGCGTCGAGCGCCGCGCGCTCCGCCGCGTCGGCAAACACCACGGTCCGCAGCGCCGCGCGGTCGAGCGAACCATCAGGGGCAAGCACGGCCGCGCCCCAGCGAGCGACGATGGCGCGCAGGGCCGGCGTGCCCGGCGCCACGGCATCGCGCGCAAACACGTCCGCGTCGAGGAGGGTCGCCCCCCAGGCCGCAAAGAGCCGGGCCACCGTCGACTTGCCGGCGCCGATGTTGCCTGTCAGTCCAATCAGGAGCATGCCGAACGATGGCGCCGCATACGTCCCCTGTGCAACTTGTTTCCCTGTGCCGCGCCGACCCGGATACACCCTCATCGAAGTCCTGCTGGTGCTGTCGCTCATCGCCATCATGTCGGCGATGGCCCTGCCCAGGCTGTCGTTCATGCGGTACCGGCAGGACGCCAACGGGCGGCTCGTGCAGCGCACGCTGATCAAGGCCCAGCAAACCGCGCTGCGCAAGAGCACCAATGTGCTCTTCGTGGTCGACTACGCGGGCAATCGCATGCGCGTAGCCCAGGACACCAACGCCAACGGTGCGGTGGATGCAGTCGAGCCCAAGGAATGGTGGACCCTGGCCGAGGGCGCGAAGTTCGCCATCCCGACGACGACGGTGGATGGTGCCACCGCGTACTACGCCACCGGGCCCGGCATCACGACGACGGCGTCCGGGCCGACGATCACGTTTCGTCCGGACGGGTCGGCCAGCGGCGACGCCTACATCTATCTGGGCGTCCCGAACGGCAGGGCGGACGCCCTGCGGGCCGTCGAACTGGCCGGCTCCACCGGGCGCACGCGCCTCTATCGCTACGTCGGCGCGCGCTGGGTCCTCTCCACCCCCTGACCCGGCGCGA
>CAYHCW010000087.1:1774-8723 GCA_964355025.1 uncultured Gemmatimonas sp.
CGGTGACGCGATGGTGTACGTGGGCCTGCCCAGTGGGGCGGCCGATGCGCTCCGCGCCATCGAGATGGCGGGCGCTACCGGGCGAACCCGCCTGTGGCGGTACATTGGCGGCCGGTGGCGTCGCGATTCCATCTGACGCCGTGCCACCACGCGCCTGCTGCCGGCGCTAGGCGACGACTCCGGGGACGAGGGGCTCGAACTTCGCGGTGAAGTGCCGCAGGGCCGGCGGCTGCTCCACGATCTTCACGCCGCGGATGCGTGGCGCCAGCGTGTTGATGTGCAGCAACACCTCGCAGACGTAGTCCATGTGGCTCTGGGTGTAGACGCGACGCGGAAACGCCAGGCGCACGAGCTCGAGGTCCGAGCTCTTCTCCGTGCCGTCGGGCTGCCGGCCAAACATCACCGACCCAATCTCGCAGGCGCGGATGCCGCCCTCGAGGTAGAGCACGAGCGAGAGCGCCCAGCCCGGGTACTCCGACTGCGGGATGTGACCCAGCCACTGCCGGGCATCGAGGTACAGCGCGTGGCCGCCGGCCGGCCGCACCGTCGGGATACCGGCGGCCGCCATCTTCTCGGCCATGTACTCCACCATGCGAATGCGGTAGCGCAGGTAATCCGGGTCGAGCGCCTCGTAGAGACCGACGGCAATCGCTTCGAGGTCGTAGCCCGCCAGGCCCCCGTACGTCGGGAAGCCCTCGGTGAGGATGAGCGTGTTGCGGCAGCGCGCGGCCAGTGCGTCGTCATTCATCGCCAGGAAGCCGCCGATGTTGGCCATGCCGTCCTTCTTGGCGCTCATCGTGCAGCCGTCGGCCAGCGCGAACATCTCGCGCGCGATCGCGATCGGGGTGTGGTCGGCGTACCCGGGCTCACGCGTCTTGATGAACCAGGAGTTTTCGGCGAAGCGGCAGGCGTCGATGAAGAACGGCACGCCGTACGTGCGGGCCAGCGCGGACGTGCCGCGGATGTTCTCCATGCTCACCGGCTGGCCGCCCTCGGAGTTGTTGGTGACGGTGGTCATCACCAGCGGCACGCGGCCCGGGTTGTCGCGCAGCACGCGCTCGAGCGCGTCGAGGTCCATGTTTCCCTTGAACGGGTGCAGGACCTGCGGCTGGTGCCCCTCCGGGATTGGCACGTTGAGGGCCACGGCGCCACGGTGCTCGATGTTGCCGCGCGTCGTGTCGAAGTGCGTGTTGTTCGGCACGATGTCGCCCGGCTTGAGCATCGCGCTGCTCAGGATGTGCTCGGCCGCGCGCCCCTGGTGCGTGGGGATCACGTGCGTGAAGCCGGTGATGTCGTGGACCGCGCGCTCGAAGGCCAGGAACGACCGGGCGCCGGCGTACGATTCGTCGCCCTTCATCATGCCCGCCCACTGGTAGACCGACATGGCGCCGGTCCCCGAGTCGGTGAGCAGGTCGATCAGGACGTCCTCGGCCTTGAGCTTGAAGACATTGTAGTGCGCATCACCCAAGGCCTCGACCCGCTGTGCCTCGGTGGTCTGACGGATCGGCTCGTCCGTCTTGATGCGGAAGGGCTCGATGATGGTCTTGTATTTCACGAAGTTTCCGGTTGTTCGAGCCCGTGCGCCAGTTCGGCCCGGCCGATCTCGCGCAGGAACTGCGCGGTGACATAGCGCGCGCCGCCGCGCTCGCGAATTTCCAGTGGGGTGGCGCCCACGTAACGCTGGCACATGTTGCGGAACGCCGAGCCCGAGGGAAAGTCGAGGGCGCGGGCAATGCCGTCGGCACTGCGTTTCGGGTCGTCGAGCATCTGGCCGGCGACGATCAGGCGCCCCCAGCCGATGAGCTTCTGCGGGGCGGGGAGCCGCTCGGCGCGAAGCCGCTCGAGCAGGACGCTCTTGGACACCGAGAGCGTCTCCGCCAGCCGATGCGAGGTGAGCCGCAGGTGCGCGCGGGTGACCACGATGAGAATGGTGTCGCGAGCGACCGGATCGAGCTCGGCGAGCCGGTGCCGCAGCAGGGCGGCGACGCCACGAGCCTCGGCCTGCTCCACTACCGTGCGGACCGCCTGCGGCGAGTCGTCGAGGTCCACCAGCAGCAGCCCGTCGAGTCCGGCGCGGCCGGCGTCGAACAGGTCGCGGGCACGCTGCGGGGTGGCGGTGACGTAGGCAATGAGCGTGAGGCGCGGGAAGCGCGAGCGCAGCTGGCGGATGCGCTCGAAGCTCGCCGCGCCGTCGGCAAAGAGGTCGAGGACCGCCAGGTGCACCGGCTCACGGGCGCAGGCGGCAAAGAGCTCGTCCCAGCCGTGACAGGGCGTGACGGTATGCTGGCCCCGCACGGCAGCATGCACGCGCTGGAGGCAGCGGTCGAGCGGAAGCAGCGTGGCGATGACGCCCATGGGTTGGCTGGGGTGGGAGCCGCCGTCGGCGGCGGACTCCTCAACTTACCATGCGTCGGGCCTGCGGGCCAAAAGGACTGGCGTTCTCCCCCGCGAACGGGCCAAATTTGGTCAAATGGAGACCCGAACCACGACGCGCAGGTCCAGGAGCCGCTCGGGCATGACGCTGATCGAGGTCATCATGTCTGTGGTGATCCTCAGTGGCGTGCTCATTGGGCTCTCCAACTTCACGCGCCGGTTCCAGCAACTGACCAACAACCACACCGCGCTGGCGTCGGCGAGCGAGCTGGCCACGGCCCGTCTCGAGGCGGTGGAGCAGCACCGCCCGTACTCCACGCTCGTCGCGTCGTTCAACTCCACGTCGGAGACCAGCGCGACGTCGGGCGCCAACCCGCCGATGACGCAATATCCCGGGTACACGAGGACCACGTCGGCCGTGCGCACCGGGCCGACCACGACGGCCGACTACGTGACCGTCACGGTCACGGTGACCGAAACAGGGACCAGCACGACCGTCAGGAAGTCGCTGGTCATCGCCGCGTTCTGATGGAAGGCCTCTCGTCACGACGGCGCGCACGCGCGGGAT
Source organism: uncultured Gemmatimonas sp. (assembly GCA_964355025.1). Classification (GTDB taxonomy): domain Bacteria; phylum Gemmatimonadota; class Gemmatimonadetes; order Gemmatimonadales; family Gemmatimonadaceae; genus PNKL01. Next base: position 4,716 of record CAYHCW010000087.1, read on the forward strand.
TCAGCCTGGTGGAGATGATCTTCGCCGTGTCGATCACCGTCCTCGTCTTCTCGATCGCCATCCCGTTCTTCCGGGCGCAGACGCGTGCGATGGATGCGGGGGCCGGCAAGCTCGACGCGTTCCAGAGCGCGCGATACGCCGTGTCGCGCATCGAGGCCGATTTGCGCGCGGCGGGGGGCGACGTGGGGCAGCCGGTGATTGTGCAGGCGGCGCCGTTCGCCATCGCGTTCAATGCCAACCGGCAGGGGCGCACGACCGCCACCGACCCGAATGCGTCGTACTGGGACGCGTCGCTCGACACGCTCACGACGCAGAGCTGGATGGTGGCGCGCGCGACCACGCTGCGCACGTCGAGCAAGACATACCCGACGGCGGCGTACTCCACGCCAAACGGGACGACGAGCATGGCGGAGACGATCCAGTACTTCCTCCTGCCCGACACGGCGGGCGGGACGACCAACCAGTACGTGCTGTACCGCCGCATCAACGACCGTGACAGCACGCTGGTGACGCGCCACCTGTATGTGGCCAGCGACTCCAGCTTCTTCTTCCGGTACTACCAGACGAGCGCGGCGGGGGTGACCACGGCGGTGGCCAACGCGTCGCTGCCCATGTATTGGGATGCCTCGCCGACGTACGCCGACTCCATCACCGCGGTGCAGATCCGGGCGACGGGGGTGTTCTATGACACGCAGGCGCGGGCCAACGTCTACCGGCCGCTGTACGCCACGGTGACGCTGCGCAATGCGTTCCGGCTGCTGCCGGCTCGTTGCGGGGCCGTGCCCGCCCGGCCAGACTCGATGGGCGTCACGGTGGAGAGCGCGCCGGCGGGAGCGAAGCGCGGCGTGCGCCTCGACTGGTCGGCGGTGGCCGGCGATTCCACCTCTCCGCGCGACGTGCGCCAGTACGTGCTGTACCGCCGGCTCGACGGGGCCACCACCTGGACGACGCTCGACAGCAAGCCGGCGCGCGGCGCCGGCACCTATCGATACGTCGACTATGCGCTGCCGACCGTCGCCGGTGAGTACGAGTACGGCGTGGCCGCGCGCGACTGTGCGGGACAGTCGAGCGTGAGAAGAGGCACCGATAGGGTCACGTTCCCATGAAGAGCGCGCCGCGCCGCGGGTCGGCCCTGATTCTCGTGCTCATCATGACGCTGTCCCTCACCGGGCTGGCGGCGTCGGCGATCTACATGGCCGGCAGCTCGGGACTGCTCAGCCGGTACCACGACAAGGAACGCGACCTCACGTTCGCGCTCGAGACCGCGCTCGAACTCGGCAAGTCGCGCCTGCAGCGCGATACCACGCTGGTGCTGTATGACACGGGATACAAGCAACTGATGACGAGCCAGGCGGTGTACACCTCCGGCGGCACGCCGCTCCCCGGCGTCACCGTGGACCTGTACGCCGGCTACACCGGTGACACGTCAGGCGTCTATGTGCCCTACGTCACGCTGCTCGGCACCGTGAGCGATGTCAATGGCGTCCGCTTCGCGCGGCGCCTGGACCTGCACTCGCAGTCGTTCTCCCGCTATTCGCTCTTTGCGAATGACTTTCCGGCGGCGGCGAGCATCGGCGCCGGCGAGAACATTCCCGGGCGGGTGCACGCCAACAACCGCTTCATCGGCGCGAGCACCGGGTCTCCATACCCCGTCTTCCAGGACACCGTGAGCGCGGCCGGGACGATCAGCGGCAACGGGCAGTGGTCCGACACGGTGAGCAGCACCGGCGGCGCAAGGGTGATTCCGTATCCGTCGGCCGCCTCGTTGCAGCCGTCGTTTTCGGCGCGTGCCAGCGCGGCCAACCTCTCCATCACGCCGATGGCGGCGGGCAGCACGTCACTGGCCAGCTCGGGCAGCGTCGACGTGTCGGGCTCGGCCGGAGCGACCGCGAGTCCCGGCTCGCGCATGGAGTTCCTGACCATCGACATCAACAACAACGGCGTGGCCGATTCGACGGAGGGGTTCTTCAAGGTCTTTCACCTCTACCCGTCGTCGTACTTCATCGGGTCCGGCTACGAGTGGGTCGGGGGCGCCGACACCACGCGCCTGACGGTGAACTTCAGTGGATCGCCGGTGTCGATCACCAACCAGGTCCTGCTGAACCAGTGCGGCGCGTTCTACACCATTGGCGGCCGGCGCGAGTTCTTTCCCGTCGTCATGCACAAGGTGACCTGGGTGAAGACGCGCATCCAGACGAGCACCTATCCGACGGTGAGCCTGGCGCAGGCCACCGCCATGGCCGTGCTCGACCAGGCGGCCATTCGCACCATCGCGCAGCAGCCCACCGCGCGCTGTTTTCCGCAGGGGAGCTCGTACCTGGTGAACACGGAGCGCTTCACCGCCAACACGAACTGCTCGCAGGACTGGTCCACGCCGACGTACGCGTCGACGGCGCGGTATACGTTCGGCTCGTCGGCGAACTGCGCGGCGCTGGGCCGGCAGTACGGCGGGCAGGATACCACCTTCACCTTCTACTCGTTCACCTGCCCCGTGGACCAGAGCGATGGCGCCGGACGATGTACGGGAGGCACGGCATACGTCGGTTACTGGGACACCTACGGCGGGAGCAACAGTCTCCCGGCCTCGCTCTCGCCCGTGCGCCAGAACGTCGAACGGCCCACGCTGTTCCCGATCAGTCGCACGTACAACCCCAACTCACGCGGCGTCGTCTACGTCAACGGCCGGATTTTCCTGTCGGGGACGGTGCGTGGGCGCGCCACCGTGTACGTCAACGGTGTTGCCGTGTTGTCGGATGACGTGCTGTACGACGCCGACCCGGCCGACACCACCAACCTCTGCCGCAACAACTTCGGCCTGATCGCGCGGGATTCGATCATGGTGAGCGACAACGCGCTCAACCGGCCGCGCGTCTACGACACGCCGGCGGCGACGGCCGACTACACCCTCACCCTCGGGAGCAACCGCGAGTTCGACTTCGAGGGCATTGCCATGGCCCTTGGCGGGTCGTTCAACACGTTCAACCCGAACGTCGCGACCGCGACGAATCCCGTGTACACGTGCCCCACGGCGGGAAGCTTCACGGCCGCTGGCGGCTGCCTGCACGTGACCGGCGGCACGATCATGAGGACGTACGCCGCGCCGTACACCGCGACGGCGAACTCCGGGCTGCGCCCACTGCGCGAGCTCGATCCCTGTCAGATGCAGAACCGGCGCCCGCCGCATTTTCCGCTCGCGAGGACGCTGGTGCGCGCGCTCAAGACGTTCGACGTCGATGTGCGGCAGGTGAAGTCGGCGGCCTTGCTGACGGCCTACTTCACCAGGCTGCGCGGCGCGAAGGCGGCGCCATGACACAGCAGCTAGCGGTTAGCTGCTAGCTGCTAGCTGCTAGAGCATGCTCGGCTGGTCGCCCTTGAGCACCACGTGGCACGACCGGCAGCGCGCTTCGTAGCTCTCCGTGCCGCCCACCATGATCTGCGGTGAGTCCCAGTGCGCCGGCTTGCCGTCGATGAGCCGCTGGTTGCGGCTCGCCGGCGCCCCGCACAGCACGCAGATGGCGTGCAGCTTGTCCACGACCTCGGCCTGGCACATCAGCGTGGGCATCGGGCCAAACGGCTCCCCGCGAAAATCGGAGTCGATGCCCGCGAGAATCACGCGCCGGCCGCGCAGCGCGAGGTCGGCGGCAACGTCCACGATGCCGTCATCGAGGAACTGCACCTCGTCGATGGCGATGACCTGCGCCAACGGGTCGAGCCGCGCGGCCACCTGCGACGCCGAGTCCACGGGAATCGCCTCGACGGTGCGTCCGTCGTGCGATCCCACGGTGAAGACCCCGGAATAACGATTGTCGAGGTGCGACTTGAACACCTGCACTCGCTTCTTCGCGATCATTGAGCGACGAACGCGGCGAATGAGCTCCTCGCTCTTGCCGCTGAACATGGAACCGGCGATCACTTCCACCCACCCGCCGGTGAGCTGGAATGTGCTGCTCATCTGTCGTCTCGGGGACGGCGCGGACCCGTGCTCCGGGGCTTGTCGCTGAAGGTGCC
>CAYHCW010000088.1:0-8712 GCA_964355025.1 uncultured Gemmatimonas sp.
AGTACGACAGAGTACGACAGAGTACGACAGAGTACGACAGAGTACGACAGAGGCCGCCCGCGGTGAAATCCGCCGGCGGCCTTTCTGCGCGTATCAGTGCCGCGTCGCCCTGCTACGCAATCTTCTTCTTCGGCGGCTGGATCTTGAACCAGAACGCCTGCTGAACCAGCAGCCGCACGGCACGGTCGCCGATGCTCGCCGGGCGATACCGCATCTTCGGCATCGCGTCGACGACGGCCTGGGCGAAGAGCTTGTGCGTGGCAGCGGTCACCTGCACCGTTGACATGTCGATGAAGCCGGTGGAGTCGACGACGAACCGGAACGCGGCGCTTCCCTCAACCCCGCGAAGAGCCATCGCCTCCGGATACTCCGGCCCCACGCTCTCCGGATCAACGGTCGCCTCGGCGTCGACCTCGACCACGCTGTAGGCGTTGTCGCCGATGCCCGGCTCAATCGTCTCGGCGTTCGACGGATCGGGGGTGAACGACGCCCCCGCGTGCACGACGCCGGGGGACTGCCCATGGCCGCTTGCGTGGTCGGCCAGCCGCGGCGCCATCGCACCGACCGCACGCGGATCCTGGAAGGCGGATTCGCTCGCCAGGCCGGGACGCGGCAGTCCGACGTCGCGGGGAACCGGGTACAGGTACTGCACGGTCTCTTCGATGAGGTCACGTACGCTGTTGACCACCTGCCGGCCGCTCAGCACCAGCACGATTACCACGCCCGCGTGCACCGCAGCACTGACCAGGGTGGCCGGCAGGGACCGTGGCGCCTGGAGACGCTCTGCAAGGAGAAGCTGCATATGACTCGCCGGTGGACGGGGGCCAACAGGTGTCCAGAGTGATGGAGCGGTCAATAAAATACCCGGCCGACTGCAACACCGTCACTTCCCGCAGGGAGTCGGCCGCGCCGGCACCAGCAGAAACACGACAGCGCCGTGGGAGCTACTCCGGCTTCCCTCCGCACCGATCGAGCTTATCATCCACTGATGCAGCGTGCGTAGTCGCCGCCGCTGAATTCGACTTTGTTCCGGAGACCCCGTCGTGGCCAACATCAGCACTGGCAAGAAGCGCATCGCCATCCTCACCGGGGGCGGCGACGTTCCCGGCCTGAATCCGGCCATCCGCGCCGTCACCATCCGTGCGCTGCGCGAGGGCTACGACGTCATCGGCCTGCGGCGTGGCTGGGCGGGCGTGATGGAGATCGTGCGCGACATCGACTACGACAACAGCAACAATTTCCAGCACCTGACCGAAGAAATCGTCAACCGGGCCGGTCGCACCGGCGGCACGTTCCTGCACACGTCGCGCACACGGCCCAGTTCGGTGAAGGCCGACTCGGTGCCGGAGCACCTGAAGGACAAGTACTTCGCGGAGTCCAATGACCTGACGCCGGAGGTGCTGAAGAACCTCGACTGGCTGGGCATCGACCACCTGATCCCCATTGGCGGCGACGACACCCTGAGCTACGCCATGCGGATGCACAAGGAAGGCGTCAAGGTGATCGCCATCCCCAAGACGATGGACAATGACGTGCCCGGCACCGACTACTGCATCGGCTTCAGCACGTGCGTCACGCGCACCATCGAGATGGCGCACCGCCTGCGCACGTCGGCCGGCTCGCACGAGCGCCTGCTGGTCATGGAAGTGTTCGGCCGCTACGCAGGCTTCACGGCGATGCTCCCCACGATGGCCGGCGCGGCCACGCGTTGCGTGATTCCCGAGCACCATTTCAGCCTCGACATCCTCACCGAGATGCTGATGTACGACCGCAGCCGGAACCCGAGCAAGTACGCGGTGGCGCTGGTGTCGGAAGGGGCGGTGGCCCAGGGCGGGGAGCGGATCTGGCAAAGCAGCGCCACTGACGCCTTTGGACACGCCAAGCTGGGCGGCATCGGCGACCTGGTGTCGGCCGAGGTGCAGCAACGTACCGCGCAGTACAACAAGGGCAAGGAAGTCCACATCATCAACCAGAAGCTTGGCTACCTGGTGCGCGGCGGTGACCCCGACGCGATGGACTCAATTGTGCCGATGGCCTACGGCAACCTGGCGTTCGACCTGCTGCTGCAGGGCATCCACGGCCGGCTGGTGGTGGTGAAGAACGGATGCTACGGCAACATCCCGCTGGAGATCGTGACGAGCACCAAGAAGGTGGTGAACGTCGAACGCTACTACAACACCGAGCGCTACCGACCGCAGTTCAACAGCTTCGACATGGCGCCGCTGTTCATCATGACCAGCGAGGGGTAGGTCAGGCCAGCAGCAGCACGACCTGGACGCCCGGGCCGTGGACCCCCTCGATGAGAATGCCCTCGACATCCGCCGTCTTGGACGGGCCGGTGCACCAAATGACGTTCGGATCATCGGGCAGGGCCGCTACGGCCTCGGGCACGTCGAGGTAGAGCTGCGCGCGCGTGATCACCGCCACGTGCACCCAGGGCGCCAGCGCGGCAAGTCGGCTCGAGGTATCGGCGTCGGTGAGGACGACGGTTCCGGTTTCGGCGATGGCCGCTGACGCGCGCGTGATGCCGAACTGGTACTCATCCACCCGCGAGCGGTCGAACACCGTCTCCACCGTGATGGTCGCCGGAAACGCCGACGCGAGCTGCGGCCAGAGCAGCGGATCGCAGTAGCCATGCCGCCAGCCACCCTGCTCGAGCAGCGCCACGAGATCGGCAACGGCGGCGAGCGGCGTGCCGTGCACGGCGCGCAGGCGGTCGGCGAACTCGTCCCACGGATCCACGCCGTCGCGCGCGCGGCGCACCACCACCAGCTCAGCGTCCCAGTCGGGCAGCGGCGCGCGCTGCGGCAGCGGCGCGAGGGCACGGCGCACGCGGGCCAGAATGAGTTCGCGATCGCCGTTCATGTGCGACGGCGGTTCTTGAGCCAGGCACGGAATGCCCCGCCACGCCACTCGGGCAGGGTGCGATGCTCGGTCCACGCCCAGAGCGCCGGCACCGGCAGGAGCCTGGCCGGCAGGTGGTTGATCACCCTGCCGGCGAGGAGCACCGCCCGCCATGCCAGCGAGCGCGAGGCCAGCCACGCCCAGGCGCCCATCGGCGGTGTGCCCGGCGACTTGACGCCGCGTCGTTTCACCGTGTCGCGCACGCGCAACAACAGGTCGGGAATGGGGATGTCGACCGGGCAGACTTCGTGGCAGGCGCCGCACAGCGACGACGCCGACGGCAGGTCGGCGAACGCCGCGAGATTCTCGCCGGCAAGCAGCGGCGAGAGCACGGCCCCCACCGGGCCCGGGTAGACGCTGCGGTAGGCGTGGCCGCTCGCCTGGCGATACACCGGACAGACGTCGAGACACGCGCCGCAGCGGATGCACCGCAGGATGTCGCGGCATTCCGTCGCGAGAACATCGGTGCGCCCGTTGTCGACGAAGATGACGTGCATCTCCTCGGGGCCGTCGGGTTGCGTGGCGGCCCTCGGCCCGGAAATGAACTCGGTGTACACCGTCAGCTGCTGTCCCGTGCAGCTGCGGGCGAGCAGGTTGAGGAAGAGCCCGAGGTCGCGATCGCGCGGCACGATCTTCTCGATGCCCACCATCGCGATGTGACACCCGGTGGCCGCCAGGCAGAAGCGGGCGTTCCCCTCGTTGGTCACCACCACCAGCCGCCCGCTTTCGGCGCTGACGAAATTTGCGCCGGTCAGGCCGACGTCGGCCGCCAGGTACTTGCCGCGCAGGTGTTGGCGCGCGCGTCGGGTAATGGTCTCGGGGTCGTCGTCGTACGCGCCGAGTCCGTGTTGCTCGAACGACGCCGCAATCTGGCGTCGGTTCTTGTGGATGATCGGCTTGACGATGTGCGACGGGACGTCGCCGTCAATCTGGACGATGAACTCGCCGAGGTCGGTCTCGACGCATTCGACGCCGTGCCGTTCGAGAAACGGCCCGAGCCCGGTCTCCTCGGAGACCATCGTCTTGGACTTCACCAGCTTGGTGGCGCCGCGCGCGCGCAGGATGGCGAGGACGGCGGCGTTGGCCGCCTCAGCGGTCGCCGCCCAGTGCACCGTCACGCCATTGGCCTTGAGCTTCGCCTCCACCTGCGGCAGGTACGTGTCGAGATTCTCGACGACGTGCTGCTTGATTTCGCCGGCAAGGCGGCGCAACCGGCCAGCATCGGGAAAATGATCGAGCAGCACCCGCGTGCGCTTTTCGTATCCCTGCTTCGACGCATCGTGCACCGCCGCCTTCGTGTCCCGCCGAAGGAGCCTTGCATACTGGTCGATGGGCTGGGTGGCCATGCGTGCTACAGCAGTCCGCTGTTCTTGAGCGCGTCGCGCAGAACCTGCGCGAAGTGCAGGCCAACGATCGGCACGCCCTGCCTGCCGGCGAGTCCGCCAAGGTGCATCAGGCAGCTCATGTCGCCGGAGACCACGACGTCAGGCTGCGTGGCGCTGATGTGCTCCAGCTTGAGCGTGCCCATACTGCTGGACACGTTGGGAAACGACACGGCAAACGTGCCGCCGAAGCCGCAGCACTGCTCGCCGTCTCCAATGGGGAGCACGGTCAGGCCCTCGATGGAACCCAGCAGCGTCTCGATGGCTTCGCTGCTGCGCGTGCCCCGCGCGTGGCACGCACGGTGCAATGCGGCCCGTGCCTCGTACCGGCCGGGCCAGGTGCGCACGCCGAGCGCGTGGACAATGAAGTCGGCGAGCTCCCAGGTCCGGCGGCCCAGCGCCTTCACCTCGGCGAGGTCCGTGTCGTTTGCAAACTCCAGGGGGGCGCCGTGCAGGAGCATGGCCGCGCACGAGCCGCTGGGCACGATGACCGGGACGTCGCCGGAAAAGGCACGCACGGCGTGGCGCACGACCGTGCGCGAGGCCGGCCAGTCGCCGGCGTTGAAGGCCGGCTGGCCGCAGCAGGTTTGCGCCTCGGGGAACTCCACGGTGCACCCGAGGTACTCCAGCACCTCGACCGTGGCGCGCGCCACATCGTCATAGAACGCATCGCACAGGCAGGTGGCCATCAACTGCACCCGGCGCCCGGCGAGCGGCAGGGTTCGTGCGATTTCGTTCATGAGCGGTTGCGCAACACGTTCTCCTCGACGGCGAGTCGCCGGAGACAATATTGCCCGACACGCCGTGCACCCCGCTAGGTTTCGCGTTCCGAAACCCCTGCACCCAGCTCATCATGGCAACGAAACTGAAGCGCGGCTACACCGACGCAGCAACCCAGGAATGGGTGAGCGCCACGGAAGTGATCCGGGAGATCGACGGGATAATCGTCCGCCTCACCGTGCACGGCGTTTTCCTGAAGGAGAAGGGGCGCCGTCTCGAGGTTGGCCCGCTGGACTACGCCACGCTCTATCGCGATGCCGTGCAGCGCGACAAGGGGTTCTCGCCCATCAAGCCGCGCACGGGACGCTCCAAGACCACGGTGTCCCGCGGGCTGTTGGCCACGGAGAAGGGGAAGTAGCCCGGTCGGTCAGAGCGCGCGGTACGAGCGCCGCGCCGGCTGGCCCACCAGGGACTCGACCGTGAGGCCGTCCTCCGCGTAGGCGCCGGCGTACAGGCGCTCGGCGAGCAGCCCCTCGCCACCCGCGCCGTATTCGTGATGGTAGCCACCCACCTCGCCGATGCGCAGGCGCATCGCCAGCACTTCGACCCGGCAGAGGGAGGAGGCGCGGGCTGCCTTGGCCGCCGCCGCGCGCTCCACGGGGTCGCGACGCCGGGTATTTGCCTGGCGCAGCACGTCGGTGCGGAAGCTGCTGGCCACCGCGGACGCTGCCAGCAGGTGCCGCCAGATGGCCGCGAACGTCGGGTCTATGAAATGGGCCCAACTGGCAATCTGTACGCGCGGCACCAGCGCGGCGGGCAGCGCGCGCCGGACGGCATCGACCTCGCGCCACCGGATCATGGTGTCTTCGGTCACCTGGTCGGTGGTCTCGGACGGCTGCAGGTGCGGGGCATCGGCCGGCAGCTTGGCTCCCGGTTCATAACTCATCAGTTCAGACTCGAGAAGCACGAGTACGCGCTCGTGCCGGCCAAGCAGTCGGTGAATGACCGACGTCAGCCAGGCGGCGTCGACGCTGTTGCCCACGGCCGGGAGCCCAATGAAGGACAGTCCACTGGGGATCATCAGCCGACGCAGCGCGTCGGTGACAGGGGCAGCGAGTCCCAATGAGTACGGCGACATCGGAGTAAGGGGGTCAGGGACGCTTCGCAGCGGGCACCGGGCAGGTCCCGGGCCGGCGTACGAAGGCCCCCGATAATAGCATCGGCGGGGGAAATTGCTGTCCCGCCATGTAACCTTTTGCGAAAAACTTGCGAAATTTTGCCCGATGTTACATGGTGTAACAGGAAGTTCGGCCTGAATTGCCTGGGTTCATGGTATTTGGACTGTGGGTCCCTCACCCCCGACCGTGCGGACGGCCATGACGACAGCAACGGTGGATCCCTACGGCACGGCGCTCATCTGCGACGTGCTGACGGCGTACCGGCGCGACCTCGAGCGTACACCCGACGTGGTGCGTTTTGGCGACGACGACGCCCGCTGGCTGCGATTCGCGCTGGACCTCGAGCGCCTGACCGCGCCGGCGACCGGCCGGGTGCGGCGCACCTCTCCGCTCGCGACGCACCCGGGGCTGCGGCCCAAGCGTCTGCTGGCGATGGCCGAACGCATGGAATGCGCCGGGGCGCTGACCTTGGCCTTCACGACGCTGGCGGCGGCGCGGCGCGTGTGGGACACCACCGACCCCGCCAGCGCCGGGGTGGCGATTTTCCGCCAGGCCCGCATCTGCCGCACCTCGGGGGCGACGCCGGCGGCGGAGAACTACTACACCTACCTGTTCTCCTACGCCCGGCGGAACCGGTTGCCCGAGCTTCGCGGCCGTGCGCTGGTGGGTCTCGGGATCATACGAACGCTCTCGGGCGACACCTCGGCTGGACGTCGCTGGTTCGTCAAGGCGCGTGCGGCCTGTGGCGGAAGTCCGGTGGCGATCGGTGTGTCGTACCATGCCGAAATGGTCGCCGCGCTCGCCGACGCTGATCATAGCCAGGCGCTCGTCTCGGGGTGGAAGGCGATGGCAACGGGGGCGCTCCAGAGCCACGACGAGGCAGGCGTCATGGTCAACCTCGCCTCCATATCGCTGCAGGCTGGGCATCCGCTGGCCGCGACGCGCGCGGTGCATCGCGCGCTGCGGAAGACGTCCCACCCGCGCGTCCGAATGCTCGCGTACTCCAAGGGAGCCTTGGCTGCGGCGCAGCTGGGACGAAAAGCAATGGTGGAGAAGTTCGCCGCCCGCCTGGTCGCGACCGCCGCCTCTGCGAGCTTTCCAGTGGACGAGCTTGAGTCGCGAAGCGAGTTGGCCGTGGCGTTCGCCAGCGTCGGCGAAACAGCCAAGGCTCGTCGCCTGGCGAGGTCTGTGCGCGGCGATGCACTCGAGCTCGGACTCGGCGTCGTGGTACGACGCTGTGACAGCGTGCTCACCGGAGAGATGGTCGCTGAGGAATTTGTTGCGCTCTCCCCGCCGGCACGACGCATCGTACTTGAACTGCAGGCGGCCTAGCAGATGCCGGCGCGTTCTCAGTTCCAGGGCATCACGTCGTTCGTCTTCACGCGCGCATCGGGTGCTGTCGGCGACTTGCCGCAGGCGGCGAGGGTGACGAGCAGGGTGACGGCGAGCAGCAGGCGGGCGATGATCTGGCGGGACATGTTGGAACTCCAGGGTGAGAGGTCGTAGACATGCATACGCCCCCGGCCCAGAAACCACTAACCCGTGACGTCACGTCGCGTCACGCCATGTAACGTGAAACGCAAATTCTCCCCAATTCTTCTCGTCGGGCACGAAGTTTCGCCCCCGGAGTGGCTCGAACAGGGTGCCCCGGCGGGGACCCCGGTGCTGTGCGTGACCGACCTTGCCGCGGCGCAGGACGTGCTTGAACAGGGCATCGTCCACCTCGTCATTTGCGAGCCGGTCGTGTCGTCGGGCGACGACACCCGACAGCTGCTGGAGGTTTTGGCGTGCGACTTTCCCTCGGTGGCCACCATCAGCGTGGCGTCGCGCATGCGCGTGGACCCCGACGACCTGCTGCGCGTGGCGCGCACCGGGGTGCACGCGCTGCTGTTCGAGGAGGACCGGCGCGTTCCGATGACGGTGCGACGCGTGCTCATCGAGGCGGCCACCCGGTGTCGCAACGAGCACGTGTGGGGGGACATTGCCCCGATGACGCCCGACCGCGTGCGTCCCATCGTGGCCTACGGGCTCAAGCACGCGCATCAGGCGCTGACGGTGGACGGAGTGGCTCGCGCGCTGGGGCTGCACCGCAAGACACTCGCCGAGCGCTGTTCGCTGGCCGGTACCCTGCCGCCGCAGCAGATGCTCGGGTGGTGTCGCCTGCTCGCCGCCGCCGTGCTGCTGGAAGACCGCGGTCGCCTGGTGGACCACATCGCGCTCGAGCTGGACTTCCCGTCCGGCGGCGCGTTCCGGAACATGCTCAAGCGCTACACCGGGCTCTCGCCGGCCGAACTCCGCGCCAAGGGCACCATCCCGGAAATGGGCCGCCAGTTCCGAAAGGCCGTCGCACCCGGGGTCGCACCCGCGGGCTGGGGCCGGCCGGTGCTCCGGGTCAGCTGACGGAGGGGTTTCGCGCCTTGTACGGGGGGGCCGCCCCCCCTACCTTACCGTAGTCCCGTGCAGCTGCGGGTATGCGCGAGTAGCTCAGCTGGATAGAGCGTCGGCCTCCGAAGCCGAAGGTCGTGGGT
>CAYHCW010000089.1:0-4038 GCA_964355025.1 uncultured Gemmatimonas sp.
TCATCGAGGCGCGCAGTGAGAGCTTGCCCTTGGTTTCCTTGGCGGTGAACCCCGGGGTGAGCGCCGGAACGAGGAAGCCGCGCACGCTCCTGCCGTCGTCGTCGCCGTCTTCCGTCTTGGCCCAGACCACGGCCACGTGCGCCACCGATCCGTTGGTGATCCACATCTTGCTGCCGTTCAGCATCCACGTGCCGTCCTTCTGCTCGCGGGCGCGCGTGATCATCCCGGCCGGGTTGGACCCGTAGTCGGGCTCGGTGAGGCCAAAGCAGCCAATAGCCTCGCCCGTCGCCATCTTCGGCAGCCAGTGCGTCTTCTGCGCGTCGCTGCCGAATGCGTAGATGGGATACATCACCAGCGACCCCTGCACGCTGGCAAACGAGCGGATGCCCGAGTCGCCGCGCTCGAGCTCCTGGTTGATGAGACCGTAGGCCACGTTGTTCAGCCCGGCGCAGCCGTACTGTTCGGGAAGGTTGGCGCCGAGGAAGCCGAGCTCGCCCATTTCCGGAATCAGCTCAGTCGGAAACCGGCCGTCCACATAGCACTGGCCGATGATCGGCAGGACCTTGGCGTCGACGAACGCGCGCACCGAGTCGCGCACGGCGCGCTCCTCTTCGGTGAGCGCGGCGTCGATGTTGAACAGGTCGCCGACGCGCGGCTTGAGGGCGGGCGAGGCGAGATGCGTTTCGGTCATGGCGGGCGTCGGCGTCAGGTGTGGGAGGGCGCCTAAAGCTAACGCAATTCGACGAGTGCCGACTGTAACTGCCACCACGAAGGGATGAAGGGCACGACGTTGCTCGAAGAACGACTTGGGGGGAACTGCGGCGAGGCAGTTCCCCCAAGCGTTTCTTCGCGTCCCTTCGTGTCCTTCGCCCCTTCGTGGTAGAAGTTGCCGTAGCTGCCAGCTCATTCCACGATCCACCAGCGCACGACCGTCACGCGTGCACGGCCTGCTCGCCCCGCTCGAAGAGGATGGACACCGACACCTTGACCATCAGCGTAAAGAGCAGGAAGCCGACGCCAAACACCCCGGCGGCGACGCGCAGTTCGATCATGCTGGGCACGTACTCATACACCTGCCCGAGCTGGTCGGGCGTGAAGCCGGGGATGATCAGGGCGATGCCCTTCTCGATGTACACCGACAGGTAGATCAGGACGCAGCCGACGTTCATGGTCAGCGGCGCCTTGCGCGTTTTCGGGATGAGGAACAGGAAGAAGGAGATGACGGCGAACGCCAGCGATATCCACGCGTACACGGCGATGGGCGACGCCTTGCCGTGCAGTCCGCTGAACAGGTACTGGTAGTGTACCAGGTGATGCGTGTCCGAGTAGTACTCCTTGAACAGCTCGGCGCCGAACAGGAACAGGTTGAAGCCCATCGCATAGGCCATGAGCTCCGCCACCTTGTGGATGGCCTCATCCTTGATCTCGAACGCCGACACCTTGCGCAGGATCTGGAACAGGATCAACAGCAGCGCCGGGCCCGAGCAGAACGCCGAGGCGATGAACCGCGGGGCCAGGATGGCGCTGTTCCAGTACGGGCGGGCCGCCATGCCATTGTACAGGAACGCCGTCACCGTGTGGATGCTCACGGCCATCGGGATGGAGAGGATGACCAGCGGCACGACGATTCGCTTCTTGTACGGAATCCGGTAGTAGGCGCAGTACACGATGTAGCTCGCCACGGACAGGTTGATGACGAGGTAGATGTTGAGCACCACCGAATCCCACGCCATGATCGAGCTCGGCAGGTGCATGTGCCCGATGCCGGGAATCAGGTGCCAGAAGCGGTCGGGGCGCCCCATGTCGGCCATGACGAACAGCAGGCACATCACGATGGCCGCGACGGCCAGCAGCTCGCCGAACAGCGCGACCTCCTTGATCGGCTTCCAGTCGTAGACGTAGGCCGGGATGACCAGCAGCACCGCGGCGGCGGCAACGCCGACGAGAAACGTGAAGTTGCCGATGTAGAAGCCCCACGACACCGAGTCGCGCATGTTGGTGCTGATGAGCCCGCGCTCGTACTGGTGCGCGTAGGCGAAGAGCGCCTGGACGATGCAGACCACCAGCAGGCCCAGCCACGCGTAGTACACCCGGTTGCCGCCGAGCAACGCCATGCGCCCGGTGCCCGTCACGAAGCTGCCGAATTTCCGCAGGAAGCTCATGGTGACGGCCTCAGAGCCCGTAGTAGTAGAAGAACTTCGGCTGCGTGTTCAGCTCTTCCTTGAGGATGAACACGCGCTTGTTCTCGAGGATGTAGCGGATCTCGCTCTCCGGATCGAGGAGGTTGCCGAACTTGCGCGCCCCCACCGGACAGACTTCCACGCACTTCGGATACAGCCCCTTGCGGACCCGCTGGATGCAGAACGAGCACTTCTCGACGACCCCGCGCGCACGTGGGCGGTTGCCGAGATATTCCGTGACCGGGTTGAGCTCGTCCTTCGGGATGCCCGGCGTGCCCCAGTTGAAGCGCCGCGCGCCGTAGGGGCACGCCGAGATGCACGAACGGCAGCCGATGCACCAGTCGTAGTCGATGACCACGATGCCGTCCGGCTCCTTCCAGGTCGCCTCCACGGGGCAGACCTTCACGCACGGTGGATTCTCGCAGTGCTGGCAGGCGACGGGCATGTAGAACTTGCCGGGCGCCGGGACGGTCTCGTGATCGTAGTAGGCATCGGCGTGCTGCAGGTTCACGCCCTCTTCCTTGTCCATCTCGAGCACGGTGATCCAGTGCGTCTGCGGGTCGCGTGACTGGTTGTTCTCCTCCACGCAGCCGTACACGCAGCGCCGGCAGCCGATGCACCGCGAGAGATCGAGCGCGTACCCGAACAGCACGCCGGGCATCGCCGGCGTGGAGCTGACCTTCACGCTCTTGCCGTACTGCTCCGAGTACCGCTTCTCCATCCCGGCAAGCCGATCCTTCAGCTCCTCGGGCGTGAGGTCCTTGAAGTGCTTCGCCACGAAGTCTTCATACGCCAGCTTGTCGGCGGCGGAACAGCCGGCGGTCGTCGCCGCGGCGGCGAGGGCAAAGAGGCCCATCACCAGGGCCTCGCGCCGCGAGTAGCCTTCCGCCTTCGGCTCGGGCACGGGCAGCGGAGCGGTCGCGTGGTCGCTCATCGAACGGCCTCTTGTCGCAGGGGGGGTGCCTTTGGCTTCAGCGGCTTGAATTGCGGCGAATGGGGGCTGTGGCAACTCGCGCACAGCAGGTACTGCTTGGCGCCAGACCACGAGCCCGTCCGCTTGCCGTGTTCGCCCGCTTTCCAGTTCCGCAGGGTCGGGCCGTGACACTGCCCGCACAACCGGTACGACTCGGTGAAGTCGATCAGCCGACCATCGGCGAGGTGGAGCTTGTCGCGATTCTGCGCATCGTGGCAGTCGAGGCACCAGCGATTCTTCTCGTCGTGGCGCAGGACGATGTCCTCGTGGAACTCGACCGCGTGCGGCGTGCGGTCGACCTTGTCCGTCTTGCCGTGGCATTCGGAGCAGGGGAAGACGCCGTCCGAAAATGGCGGCGGCGCCACCGGGTAGAGCGTCGTCGCGGCCTTCGCGGCACTGCCACCAGCTGCATCGGCAGCGAGTTCGGGGTTCGCCTTGGCCGCACGTTCAGCAGACTTGCGATAGTGCGGGCCCGACTCCTGCACCGGGCGACAGGCGACCGTCAGCAACACGGCTGCCGCCGCGCCTGCCATTGCCATCCGGACCAGACTCAAGCGCGTCATGCGTCCCCTCTGTGGATCGGGATCGGGCCGTGCAGACGGCACGATTATCGTCGGGGCCATCAGGATGACTTTACGCTAGCAGGGTCCCGTGGCAAGACGCGTAGGGCATTGTCCCGTACTTGAGTGGGTGTTTGCCCTAACTTCAACCCCGCGCTCTGCCTGACGGCGACGCGACGGCTCGGCGCTCAGTCCACCACGCGCTTCGCCCGGCCCGCAATTCCCACAGCTTTCGCCTTCTCGCGAAACCGTCGATCATGCCCGAGCGGGTGCCCCTGCTCGTCCTGCCACTGGTGCACCATCTCGTGCAGCAGCGTCTCCAGCG
>CAYHCW010000089.1:4138-8695 GCA_964355025.1 uncultured Gemmatimonas sp.
TGCCCCTGCTCGTCCTGCCACTGGTGCACCATCTCGTGCAGCAGCGTCTCCAGCGCATCGGCGAAGCCGTGCCGCTTCAGGTGGCGCCGCGAGATGGCAATCTCCGCCAACCGCCCGTGCTGGCTGGGCGCGTAGTGTCCCAGCCGTGTGCGCATGCGGCGCGAGACGCGCACCAGCACCCGGCGCAGTTCGCCGCGAAACCGTTCGTCGTTGTAGCGGGCATGCCATTCGACGAACGTGGCCGCGATGCCCTCATCATCGGGGTGCGTGCGCTCCGTCGCCCGCAGTGCGCGGCGCTCGGCGGGCCCGACGGGAAAAGACACGAGCACGCGCCGCGCAGCCAGTCGCTCGGCGCGGCGCGGTGCCACGAGAAAGCGCACGATCGCCCGGTGCACCGGCTCCGGCGCATCGAGGAACGCGCGATGCACGCGCAGCGCGCCGTCACTCACGCTCACCATTACCGAGCGGTTGCGCGTGAGCGACAGCGCCCGCACGCCGCGCAGCCCCAGCACGTTGAGCCGTGCAAGCAGTTCGGGCGCGGTACGCGGAGGCGCGGCGAGGTCGAGCGCAAGCTGGCTGGCGTCGCGCGTGCCGCGGAGGCGGCGTATCAGCGCGCGAAGGACCACGACTGCGCGTCCACGAAGTCGCCCGCCGGAATACTCCACTCCTGCCGGCGCACCGTCAGCTGGCCCGCGTCCCACGACACCTCGTGGAAACTGGCCGGCAGCCCGCCGCGCGAGCGGTCCGAGAGGGTGTTCACCTGCGACACCACGAACCGCCGGCCGGCGCGTTCGACTTCCTCGACGCGCGCCTCGTGATCGTGGCCGCACAGCACCAGGTGGCACCCCGTGGCCGCCGCATCATCAATGCCGGCCGCCCGCGACGTCAGCCCCCACCGCCGCGAGAGCCTCCCGGCGAGCAGGTTGTGGTGCAGCATCAGCACTTTCAGGTCGCCCGCACGCGCCGACGCCAGCGTTGCCGTGGCGCGTGCCCACTGCGCCGGGCGCACCGCGCCGACCACCGACAGGTCTCGCAGGCGCGTCGTCAGCGTATGCCACTGCAACCCGTGCGAGCTGTTCACGGAGGCCACCGTTGCGCCCGGCGAGCGCAACACGGGCTCGAGGTCGTCGCTGATCCAGCGCCGGTAGCCGCGATACATCAACGACGGCACACCAAGCCCGCCCGCGCACCACCACCACGCCACGTCGTGATTGCCCGGGATCACCACCGTGGGCGCCGACGCGCGCGCGAGGTCGACGAACGCCTTCGCCTTCTCGAACTGCCCGCGAAACGCGCGCTGGGTGAAGTCACCCGAGATGGCGACGATGTCCCACCGTTTCTCCCGCAGCCGTCGTTCCACCGCCGAGACGTGTGCCGGCACCTCCGGCGGACCGAAGTGGACGTCGGAGAGGTGGACGAGCGTGGGCACCTAGAGCCTGGCGATCACCGCGTCGGTGTACTGCGCGGTCGTCGCCGTGCCGCCGAGGTCGCCCGTGACCGTTTTCTTCTCTCGGAGCACTGCCTCGACCGCGGACTTGATCCTCTGTGCCCGTTCGCCCTGCCCGAGATAATCGAGCATCTGGACCGCCGCCAGCATCACCGCCGTCGGGTTGGCAATCCCCTTGCCCGCGATGTCCGGCGCCGTGCCGTGTACCGCCTCGAAGATCGCCGCCTCATTGCCGATGTTCGCGCCGGGCGTGAGGCCGAGACCCCCGACCAGCCCCGACGTGAGGTCGGAGAGGATGTCGCCAAACAGGTTCGTCGTCACGATCACGTCGTAGCGCTCGGGGCGCATCACGAGCTCCATCGCGCACGCATCGACGATGCGCTCCTCCACCTCGATGCGCCCCTCGTACTCCGCGGCAATCCGACGCCCCTCCTCGAGAAACAGCCCCTGCGAGTACTTGAGGATGTTCGCCTTGTGCACGATGGTCACTTTCTTGCGCCCGTGGGCGATGGCATACTCGAACGCATAGCGATGAATGCGCTCCGCGCCGTGCCGGGTGACCACGGCAATCGACTGCGCCGCCGCATGCTCGTCGTTGCCGACCTTGATGTAGTTCTCCACGCCGATGTACAGCCCTTCGGTGTTCTCGCGCACCAGCACGATGTCAACGCCGTCGAAGCGCAGGCCCGGCAGCACGCTCTTGGCCGGACGCACGTTGGCGTAGAGGTCGAACGCCTTGCGCAGCGCGACGTTGATGGAGCGGAATCCCTTGCCCACGGGGGTCTCGAGCGGCCCCTTGAGCGCCACCCTGGTGCGACGAATCGAGTCGATGGTCGCTTCGGGAATGGGATCGTTGACCGCGTCCACCGCAGCAGTGCCGGCCAGCTGGTGGTCCCACTCGATGTCGGCGCCGGCGGCGGCGAGCAGGCGAAGCGTCGCGTCGGTGATGCTCGGGCCAATGCCGTCGCCGGGAATCAGCGTGACAGGAATGCTCACGGTACGGTCCTCGGGCAAGGAGACGAGGTCACGGGGCGACCACGAGTTCGGCGACCCGGATGGCCAGCTTCTGCAGCAGTGCCGGCGTGTACGCGGCCGCAGTGTCGCCAATCAGGTCCGCCTGCCAGACCAGCGTGCTCAGCCGCGCGTCAATCAGGAGCAGGCGCACGCCAACGTGCCCCCCGCCCGCCTTCTCGACGTTCACGTGCAGCTCCACCGGCACAAGCGCGTACCGTGCGTCGTGCAGGGCGACAATGCGGCGCAGGTTGCTGGCGAGCGGGTCGGCAATCGACGTCTCCTTCTTCACCCCGTAGCGCACCGGAAACGCTCCGAGGTTCCGCGGATCGCCGGCATACATCACGTTGCGCTTTGCGGTGCGCTGGACGTCGGCCGGCGTGGCCCAGGTGCCCGTGAGACCGCGCTCGTTGAGCGCGTCCGAGAGCAGGCTGTCGAACGCCGCGCGCAGCACCAGCCCCGACGGCGCCCCCCAGCTGACCGAATCGATGTGGAAGAACTGCACCGGCACCACGGCCACCTTGGTGCCGGCATACGGGGCGAGCGGCGCCGGCTGCTGGGCAGGCAGCACCGGCGCGGCGAGCGCGAGGACGAGCAGCAGGCGTCTGATCATCGGGGTCCGGAAGGTGGATGCCTTAAAGTAGGCGTTGCACCACCCCGTGCGCGATGCCCATCTTCTTCCGTCGCCTTAACCGGGCCCTCCATGCCACGCTGGACCTCTGCGCTCGTCTGGACCGCCATCGCCCTCGCCGGGGCTGGCGCCATCGGCTTCCTTGCGCTCTCACGGGGCGAGTCGGTCAACGCCGCGTGGCTGCTGACCGCCGCCGTCTGCACCTACCTGGTGGGCTACCGGTTTTACAGCCGCATCATCGCCGCCAACATCTTTGCCCTCGACGAGCGCCGGATGACGCCGGCGGAGCGCCTGAACGACGGCCAGGACTACGTCCCGACCAACCGGTGGATCGTCTTCGGCCACCACTTTGCCGCCATCGCGGGCCCCGGGCCGCTCGTCGGGCCGACGCTCGCCGCGCAGTTCGGCTATCTCCCCGGCGCCCTCTGGATCATCGTGGGCGTGGTGCTGGGCGGGGCGGTGCAGGACTTCGTCATTCTCGCCGGGTCGGTGCGGCGCGACGGCAAGTCATTGGGCCGCATGGCGCGCGACGAAATCGGGCCGGTGGCCGGCACCACGGCGCTGGTGGCGGTGCTCGGCATCATGGTGATCATCATCTCGGTGCTCGCGCTGGTCGTCGTGAAGGCGCTGCAGCAGAGCCCGTGGGGGACGGTCACCATCGGGCTCACCATCCCGATTGCCATGCTGATGGGCGTCTATATGCACTACGTGCGGCCGGGTCGCGTGCTCGAGACCAGCGCCATCGGTCTCGTGCTGCTGGTGGGCGCCCTCTACGCCGGGCGCTGGGTGGCGCAGGACCCGGCCCTTGCCCCGATCTTCACGCTCACCGGGCCGCAGCTGGCCAAGTGGATCATCGGCTACGGCATCGCCGCCTCGGTGCTCCCCGTCTGGCTGCTGCTCGCGCCGCGCGACTACCTCTCGGCGTTCGTCAAGATCGGCGTCGTCCTCGCGCTGGCCATCGGCATTCTCGTGGTGCTGCCGCCGCTGCAGATGCCTGCTCTCACGCGCTTCATCGACGGCACGGGGCCGGTCTTCGCCGGCAAGCTCTTTCCGTTCGTGTTCATCACCATCGCCTGCGGCGCCATTTCCGGCTTTCATTCCCTCATCGCCTCGGGCACCACACCCAAGATGCTCGAGCGCGAACCCGACGCGCGCTTCATCGGCTATGGCGCGATGCTCACCGAGTCGCTGGTGGCCATCATGGCGCTCATCGCCGCGTGCGTGCTGACGCCTGGCGTCTACTTTGCCATCAACGCGCCGCCCGCGATCATCGGCACCACGGCCGAGAGCGCCGCCGAGGTGATCCGCACATGGGGGTTCGTGCTCGATCCCGCGCAGTTGCACGCGCTCGCCGCCAACGTGCAGGAGGCGACGCCGCTGTAGCGCACCGGCGGCGCGCCGTCGCTGGCGGTCGGCATGGCCATGCTCTTCTCCAACGTGCTCGGCGGCACCGGCGCGATGGCGCTCT
>CAYHCW010000090.1:0-6038 GCA_964355025.1 uncultured Gemmatimonas sp.
GATGGTCACGATCCACAGCTACACCAACGACCAGAACATCCTCGACCTGCCGCACAAGGACCTGCGGCGCGCGCGCGCCGCCGCGCTGTCGATCATCCCGACCACGACTGGCGCCGCCAAGGCCACCGCGCTCGTGATTCCCGAAGTGAAGGGAAAGATCGACGGCATCGCCATTCGCGTGCCCACGCCCGATGTCTCGCTCACCGAACTGACCGTCGAAGTGGAGAAGGCGACGACGATCGCCGAGGTCAACGCGGCATTCAAGGCAGCCAGCGAGGGCGCGCTCAAGGGCGTGCTGCAGTACCAGGAAGTCGAGCTCGTCTCGGTGGACTACGTCGGCAATCCGCATTCGTGCATCCTCGATTCCAAGTGCACCAACGTCATCGACGGCACGATGGTGAAGGTCTCGGGGTGGTACGACAACGAGTGGGGCTACAGCGTGCGCTGCGTCGACCTGTTGCAGTACATCGGCGCGCGGCTGTAGGCGGGAGGCGCATCATGTTGAAGCGTACGGTTGCCGACCTGGCGCCGTCGGAGATCAAGGGAAAGCGCGCCCTCGTGCGAGTGGACTTCAATGTGCCGCTCGGCGAGGACGGTCGCGTGTCCGACGACACCCGCATTCGCGCCGCTGTTCCCACGCTGCAACTGCTCATCAAGGGCAGGGCGCGCGTGGTGCTCTGTTCACACCTTGGCCGCCCCAAGGGGAAGCCGGAAGCCAAGTACTCGCTGGCGCCGGTGGCCGTGCGGCTGCAGGAACTGCTGAAGCGGCCCGTGGTTTTCGAGAAGAGCGTGGTCGGCGCGGCGGCCGAGGCGGCCACCCGCGCGCTGAGCGACGGCGACGTGCTGCTGCTCGAGAATACGCGCTTCGAGGCGGGCGAAGAGAAGAACGACGCCGCGCTGGCGCAGGCGTTCGCCAGGCTCGGCGACTTCTTCGTGAACGACGCCTTTGGCGCCGCGCATCGCGCCCACGCCAGCACCGAAGGGGTGGCGCACCTGCTGCGGCCGGCCGTTGCCGGCCTGCTGATGCAGAAGGAACTCGAATATCTGGGCGGCGCGCTCGACAAGCCCAAGCGTCCGTTCGTCGCCATCCTCGGCGGCTCCAAGATCTCCGGCAAGATCGACGTCATCGAGGCGCTGCTGCCCAAGGTTGACGCCCTCCTCGTGGGTGGCGCGATGGCGTGCACGTTCTTCAAGGCCCTCGAGTTCGAGACGGGCAACTCGCTCGTCGAGCCTGATCGGTTGCAGATGGCCGCCGACCTCGTGGAGCGCGCGGGAAGCGTGCTGATACTTCCGCACGATGCCACGGTGGCACCGGCGATTGCCGAGGGCGGCAAGGCGCACGCCGTGCGCCGGGAGGGAATCCCGGCGGGTGAGGCGATGTTCGACATCGGGCCCGACACGGCCGCGTCGTACGCGCGCGCGATCCTCAGTGCGAAGACCGTCATCTGGAACGGCCCGATGGGCGTGTTCGAGACGCCGCCCTTCGACGCTGGCACCTTGGTGATCGCGAAGGCCATGGCCGAGGCCACGGCCAAGGGATGCACGACCATCGTCGGCGGCGGTGATTCCGCGGCGGCGGTGGAAGGGGCGGGGCTCGCCTCCAGGATGAGCCACGTATCGACCGGCGGTGGTGCCTCCCTCGAGTTCCTCGAGGGCAAGGTGCTGCCGGGGGTTGCCGCGCTTGACGACAACACGGGACGGAAATGAAGCAGCTGATATTCGCGGCGAACTGGAAGATGAACCACTCGCCCTCCGATGCCGCCACGTTCATGCGTGAGTTCCTGGCGCATTTTGGCAAGCACCAGGACCGCACCGTCATCTTCTTTCCGCCGGCGCTCACCTTCGGCGCGGTCGTTGCCGCGCTCAAGGATCGCCCCGACATCCAGCTCGGCGTGCAGAACGTCTACTGGGAGGACCGGGGTGCGTTCACCGGCGAAAACTCGGCGGCCATCGCGCGCTCGTCAGGCGCCAAGTACGTGCTGGTGGGCCACTCGGAACGCCGGCATGTATTCGGTGAGACTGACGAGGAGGCGGGCAAGAAGGTGGCGGCCGCCACGCGCGCGGGCCTGACGCCCATCGTCTGCGTGGGCGAGACGCTCGCCCAGCGCGAGGCCGGCGAGACGGAGACGGTGGTGCTGCGGCAACTGCGCGCCGCGCTGGCCACCGTCAGCAGCGCCGACGCTGCCAATGTGATGGTGGCGTATGAACCGGTGTGGGCCATCGGCACGGGGAAGACTGCCACGCCAGCCGATGCCAGCACCGTGCACAAGGCCATCGGCGCGGAACTCCGGAAGCTCCTTGATTCCGGTTCCTCGGCGGTTCCCATCCTCTACGGTGGGTCGGTGAATCGTGGAAACGCGGCTGAGTTGCTGGCCGCTCCCGAGGTGGACGGATTGCTCGTTGGCGGGGCCAGTCTCGACGCCGGCGGGTGGGCTTCCATCGTCGTCACTTGATCTCACGGCGTAAGTCGCTTACGTTACAAGGCTTACCTACAGATTCACCCCAGGACTTCGATGTTCACCAAGACTCTCGTCATTCTGCTGATTCTCGACAGCGTCGTGCTGGTCGCTGCCATTCTTCTCCAGGCCGGAAAGGGCGGGGGCATGGCCGCAAGCTTCGGCGGTGCTTCCTCGTCGGCCGACAGCATGCTGGGCACGCGGCAGGCGGGCAATCTCCTCACCAAGGCCAGCTGGTGGGCGGGCGGGATCTTTATCTTCCTCGCGTTCGTGCTACAGGTCGCCTCGCAGCGCACGCGCACGCCGACGTCGGTGCTCGACCGGGCCATCGCCGTGCCGGCTGCCCCCGCCGCTCCGCTTGGCGGCGCGCCGCAGTCGGTGGTGCCGTTGCAGAACGTGGCGCCCACCACCACGGCGCCGGCGACCGCTGCTCCGGTACCGGCCACGCCGGCACCGGCGCCAGCCAAGAAGCCCTGACGCGGCAGTGACTACGCTGCTAGACGAAAGACCAGGGTTCCTCCTCCTCGAGGACGGAACCCTCTTTCGTGGTCGGCTCGCGTCGTCGCTCGAGGCGCCTGCGGTCGCCGAGGTCGTGTTCACCACGAACATGAGCGGCTACCAGGAGGTCTTTACCGACCCTTCGTTCCGCGGCCAGATCGTGGTGATGACGGCCCCGATGATCGGAAACTACGGAATCAACCGCGAGGATCCGGAGTCCGAGCGCCCGCAGGTGAGCGGCGTGGTCGTGCGGGAACTGTCGCCCACGTATTCCAACTGGCGCGCCTCTGGAAGCCTGCTCGAGTACCTCACGGATGCCGATGTCCCGATTCTGGTTGACGTTGACACTCGTCGGCTCACGCGTCACTTGAGGATGGGGGGCGTTCTCCGCGGCGTCATCGCTGCCGGCACGGAGCCGACCAGGGAGGCGCTGGCCGCACTGGACGCCTGTCCGTCGATGGCCGGGCTCGACCTGGCGTCGGTGGTCACGACGGGCGCGCCGTATCAGTGGGGCCCGGCGGACGCCAACCATCACGTCGTGGCCTTCGACTACGGCATCAAGCAGAATATCCTGCGCCTCTTCGAGGACCGCGGCTGCCGGGTGACCGTCGTTCCGTCGCGCACGACGGCCGATGAGGTGCTGGCGCTGAAGCCTGACGGGGTATTTCTCTCGAATGGCCCCGGTGATCCGGAGGCCGTGGGCTACGCGCCGGAGACGATCAGGGCGATTGCCGCCCGCAAGGTCCCCATTTTCGGCATCTGCCTGGGACACCAGCTGCTCGGGCTCTCCTTTGGGGGGCGCACGACCAAGCTCCCGTACGGGCACCGCGGCGGCAATCACCCGGTCAAGGATCTCGCGACTGGACGGGTGCTTATCACGTCGCAAAACCACGGTTTCGCGGTGGAAGGTGGCGTCGACGGCATTCCCGGCGCTCCCGACCTCGAGGTGACGCACATCAACCTCAACGACGGCACGGTTGAGGGGCTACGGCACAAGTCGTTGCCAGTCTTCGCCGTGCAGTACCACCCCGAGGCAGCGCCGGGTCCGCACGATGCGCGCCCTCTGTTCGACGACTTCATGAAGGCCATCGGCGCGTAAGCGAAACGTACGACGAAAGTTAGGCCCAGCGCCCGATTCCCGGTGTCATTTGGGAGCCGGGCGTCTTTGTGCTTGACACTTTCGGCGTAAGAGCCTACTATATCGTCAGTTACGGCATTGTTGCGCTTCTCTTGAGGACGGACATGACCAAAGCTGATCTGGTCGAGCGTGTCACCGAGGCCATCGAGCAGACTTCCGGCCCGCTGATTTCGAAGAAGGACTGCGCCCGCGTGGTCGACGCCTTCCTCGATGCCATTCGGGACGCGCTCAAGGAGCAGAAGAACATCGAGGTTCGCGGCTTCGGCACGTTCAAGATCCGCCAGCGGAAGACGCGCATGGCGCGGAACCCGCGCACGGGTGCTCCGGTGGAGGTGTCGGCGCGGCCGGTGCCGGTGTTCAAGCCCTCCAAGGAGCTGCGCGCGATGGTCGCAGGCGTAGACGAGTCGGAACTCGAAGGCGAGTAAGGGGATACGCAGGCAGGCATCGGCTCCGGGACCGCGACGCGCTCCCGGGGCCGCTTCGTTAGCTTGATCTCAATGATTCTCGACGTCCTGGTCTTTGCGTCGTACGCCGACGCGCTTGGCGCGCCCGCCGTGCGCGTTACCGTGCGCGACGGCGCGTGCGTGGCGGACGTGGTGCAGGCCGTGCGGGCGCTTGCGGCTGGCGCGGCGTTGCCCGAGCGACCGCTCGTCGCCGTGAATCACCGGTACGCCCGGCCCGAGCAGGTGGTGCTCGCCGCGGACGAAGTGGCGCTGATTCCTCCCGTGGCGGGGGGCTGATGCGTACCGCGGTGGTGGACCGGCCCATCGACGTGGCGGCGCTGGTCGCCGAGGTCACCGCGCCGGCCAATGGCGCCGTGTCGCTGTTCGTCGGAACGGTGCGTGACGTCAACGATGGTCGCGCCGTCGAGGCGATCGAGTACAACGCATATGCCCCGATGGCCGAGCACGAGATGGGTGAGATTGCCCGCGAAGCGTCCGAGCAGTTCGGCACGCCGCACATCGTGATTGAGCACCGCACCGGGTACGTGGCGCTGGGCCAGGCGAGCGTCGCGATTGCGGTGGCGCACGCGCGCCGCGCGCCGGCGATGGATGCGTCGCGCTGGATCATCGAGCAGCTCAAGGTGCGGGTGCCCATCTGGAAGAAGGAGCACTACGTGGATGGGACACGGGAGTGGACGGGGCAGACGGCATGAAGAGAAGCCGTCAGCCGTACGCTATTCGCCGTAGGCCGTATGCTTGATCAGTACGGCCGGAGCATCGAATACCTGCGCATCAGCGTCACCGATCGCTGCAACTTCCGGTGCGTCTACTGCATGCCGGAACACGGCCTCGACTGGCTGCCCAAGCCGCAGATCCTGTCGTACGAGGAGATCACGGCGGTGGTGCAGCAGCTCGCGCCCCTTGGGCTGAAGCGCCTGCGGATCACGGGCGGCGAGCCCACCATTCGCCCCGACCTCGTGACGCTCGTCGGCATGCTGCGCGCGGTGCCGGGCATCGAGGACATTGCGCTCTCCACCAACGGCGTGAAGCTGCCGCAGATGGCGGCGGCGTTGCGTGCCGCCGGGCTGGACCGCGTGAACCTGAGCGCCGATTCACTGCAGCCGGCGCGCATCGCGGAGATTGCGCGGCGCGACTTGTCGTTCAATCCCGTGGTCGCCGCCCGCGCGGCCACGGAGGCGGGGCTCGATCCGCTGAAGCTCAACGTTGTGATGATGCGGGGCCGCAACGACGACGAGATCGAGGACTTCGCCGCGCTCACGATTGAGCAGCCGTGGCACGTGCGCTTCATCGAACTCATGCCGGTGGGTGACATGGCCGGCACGGAGTTCGCGCAGGTGGTGCCCAGTGACGAGGTGCTCGCGCGCATTGCGGCGCGCTTTGGTGCGCTCGAGGACAGCGAAGGTCCCGCGCGCGGCAACGGCCCGGCACGCTACCAGCGCATCGCCGGGGCCGCCGGGTCGATTGGCGTGATCACGCCGCTCA
>CAYHCW010000090.1:6138-8686 GCA_964355025.1 uncultured Gemmatimonas sp.
CGCTACCAGCGCATCGCCGGGGCCGCCGGGTCGATTGGCGTGATCACGCCGCTCACGCACACCTACTGCGACTCCTGCAACCGCGTGCGCCTCACCGCGGACGGCCGGTTGCGCACCTGCCTGTACGGCGACCACGAGGTGAACCTGCGCGATCCGCTGCGCGCAGGGCTGCCGCTGGAGCCGCTGTTCCGCCAGGCGCTGGCCGACAAGCCGAAGGAGCATGAGCTGCTGCAACTGCGTGTCGGGGGATTGAAGGCGTTGTCGCAGGTGGGGGGATAGGGGGAGGGGTGACGGGGGGCTCTCACGGAGACCGGAGCGGACGGAGTTGCACGGAGGATACAGACATCTGGGGGTTTGGTGGACGGTTCTGTCCGCTGAACCCCTATTGCATTTCGTGTTTGCTCTGTGTCCTCCGAATTCCTCCGGTCTCCGTGAGAGCTGAACGAGTCCGTGCGCGCACGCAAATGCGTTTACAGGAGCACTCACAAGTCGTAACTTTGCCCTGTTGGCGCATCATCATTCTTTACTCTTCCTCTCTGCTACCCATATGGTAAACAAGATCACGGTAGTCGGTGCCGGCAACGTCGGCGCCACCACGGCACAGCGCATCGCCGAGAAGGAACTCGCCCGTACCGTCGTCATGGTGGACGTGGCCGACGGCATTCCGCAGGGGAAGGGACTCGACCAGTGGGAGTCGGCGCCCATCGAGTTGTTCGATTCGCGCGTCGTTGGCTCCACGGGGTACGAAGTGAGCGCCGGCTCGGACATCGTCGTCATCACCGCCGGCATCGCCCGCAAGCCGGGGATGTCGCGCGACGACCTGCTGAACACCAACGCGGGCATCGTGAAGTCCGTCGCCGCCGAGGTGGCCAAGACCTCGCCCGACGCAATCATCATCGTGGTCTCCAACCCGCTCGACGTGATGTGCTGGGTGGCCAAGGAAGTCACGGGCTTCCCGCGCGAGCGCGTCATCGGCATGGCCGGCATCCTCGACACGGCGCGCTTCCGGTCGTTCATCGCCGAGAAGCTTGACGTCTCGGTGCGCGACATCCAGGCGATGGTGCTCGGCGGCCACGGCGACACGATGGTGCCGCTCATCAGCTACACGAGCATCAGCGGCATCCCCATTCGCCAGTTCATGAGCGACGAGGAGCTGCAGCCGCTCGTTGACCGCGCGCGCAATGGTGGTGCAGAGATCGTGAAGTACCTCAAGACCGGGTCGGCGTACTACGCGCCGTCGTCGGGCGCGGTGCAGATGGTCGAGGCCATCGTCAACGACCAGAAGCGCATCCTGCCGTGCTCGGCGTGGCTCGACGGCGAATACGGCTTCAAGGGCATCTACCTGGGCGTGCCGTGCAAGCTGGGCCGCAAGGGACTGGAGAAGATCGTCGAGATCACGCTGACGGACGACGAGAAGGCGGCGCTGGCGAAGAGCGCGGAAGCGGTGCGGGAACCGATGTCAGTGGTGAAGCTGTGAACGCTGACGTGACACCGTCGGTGTTTTGAAACGAAGCTGTAAGCTGTACGCTCTACGTCATACGCTGTCCGGGTCGTACAACTTACAGCGTACGGCGTAGAGCTTACAGCTTCTCTTTCACGTAGACCTCTTCGAGCGCCGTAATGCTGACTTTCTGGGGCAGTACCGTAGGGAAGAAGGTGGTCATGGCTGTCACCGGGCTCATCCTCGTTGGCTTCGCCATCGGCCACATGGCCGGCAACATGCAGGTCTTCATGGGGCAGGAGCGCTTCAACGGGTACGCGAAGCTCCTGAAGGTCGACCTCATCGAGATCACGTGGCTGGTGCGGCTGACGCTGCTGGCGTCGGTCGTCCTGCATGCCACCGCGGCGTGGCAGTTGACGCGGCGCAACTGGGCGGCGCGCCCGGTGGAGTACGCCAAGCGGGAGCCGCAGGTCAGCACCTACGCTTCGCGCACCATGCGCTGGGGTGGCGTCTACCTGTTCGTCTTCCTCATCCTGCACCTCGGGCAGTTCACGCTGGGCTGGAAGTGGCTGCTGCCCGAGTACTCCGCCGAGGGGGCCTACGGCAACGTGGTGCTCGCCTTCGAGCGCACGCAGTGGGTGGTGCTGTACCTTGGCGCAATGTTCTTTCTCGCGCTGCACTTGTACCACGGCGCGTGGGCAGTGCTGCGCTCGCTCGGCGTCGCCCAGCCCTCGGCCCAGCCCCTGCAGCGGCGCCTGCCGCTGATCATCGCCCTCGTCGTGACCGTGGGCTTCAGTCTCGTGCCGCTGGGCGTCGCGCTCGGCGTCGTGCGCTGAGGCGGAGACGCATATGAAACTCGATGCCAGGATTCCGGCCGGACCGATGGCCGACAAGTGGGACACGCACCGCTTCGAGATGAAGCTGGTGAATCCCGCCAACAAGCGGAAATACCACGTGATCGTGGTGGGCAGCGGGCTGGCGGGTGCCAGCGCGGCCGCGTCGCTGAGCGAGCTCGGCTACAACGTGAGCTGCTTTGCCTTTCAGGATTCACCGCGCCGCGCGCACTCCATCGCGGCGCAGGGCGGCATCAACGGGGCGAAGAACTAC
>CAYHCW010000091.1:0-6483 GCA_964355025.1 uncultured Gemmatimonas sp.
GCAGCTGCGGCGGCGGCACGTATGTGCGCTCGCTCGCGCGCGACCTGGCGCAGGGCGCGGGCAGCGCCGCGCATCTCACGGCGCTGCGGCGCACGCGCGCCGGCGTCTTCTCGCTGTCGCGCGCAGTTCCGCTGGAGCGACTCCGCTCGGGAGAGCCCGTGACGCTCGCCCCGGCCATCGACGCGCTCGAGGGGTTTCCGCACCAGGCGCTCTCCGCCGACGAGTTGGCGAAGATCGTGCGGGGCATCGACGTCGAGGCGCGCGTTGATGGCGCCTTCGCCGCGCTGCTCGACGGCGGCCCAGCCGACGGCGCCGCAGGCACCGGCCTGTTGGTGGCCTTCGCCGAGCGCCGCGCCGGAGAGCACGGCGACCGATGGCAACCGCGCGTGGTGATGCGCGATGGCTGAGCGCGTGGACTGGCACGATCAGTCGGGGCTGCCGCCCGACGTCGGCGGCACGGTGCTGACGGTCGGCACCTTCGACGGCGTGCACGCGGGGCACCGCCTCGTCCTTGAGCGGCTGGCCCAGCGCGCCACGGCAACGGGCCTCAAGAGCGTGCTCGTCACGTTTGAACCGCACCCGCTCGAGGTGGTGAACCCGGCGGCGGCCCCGCCGCTGCTCACCGTCGGCGACGAGAAGCTCGAGGTGCTCGCCGAGAGCGAACTGGACTACCTCGCCGTCCTGCCGTTCACTCCCGCGCTCGCGCAATACGACGCCGCGACGTTCGTCGATGTGGTGCTGCGCCAGCGGTTTGGCATGCGCGAACTCCTCATCGGCTTCGATCACGGATTCGGGCGCGGCCGCTCGGGCGACGCATCGGTGCTGCAGGCGCTTGGCGCGCGCGATGGATTCCGCGTGGAGGTCGTGCCGCCGGTGGTGGGGCCGGATGGTCGCCCGGTGTCCTCCACGTCCATTCGTCGCGCCATTGCCGGGGGCGACCTCGACCGCGCCGCCGGTGGCCTTGGGCGCCCCTACAGCATCAGCGGCGTCGTCATCGAGGGCGTCCGGCGGGGGCGCGACCTGGGGTTCCGCACCATCAACCTGTCCATGCCGCCGGCGCGGAAGCTCCTCCCGCCCGACGGGGTGTACGCCGTGCGCGTCTGCGCGCCGGACGGGACGTTTGGCGGGATGATGAACCTCGGCGCCCGCCCGACCTTCGACGACGCCCTCCGGACGCTCGAGACGCACCTGTTTGGGGTGCGCGCCGAGTTGTACGGGCGACGGGTACGCATCGACCTCATTCGGCGCCTGCGCGAGACGCGGAAGTTCGAGAGTGCCGACGCGCTCGTGGCGCAGTTGCGGCAGGACGAGACGGCGGCGCGTGCCGCCCTGGAAGCGCCGTGAGGCAACTCGTTGCCAGTACGCAAGATGATTGACTCGCCCGTACCCCCGGACTATTTTCCAAGGTTTCGGATTAACCCTTTGCCAGCACCGGCGAAATGACCAACCTGAAGTACCGGCTGCTTACCATCCTCGCGCTCGTCCTCGCCTCGGCGTGGGCGCTCTATCCGCGTGAGGTCGTCGAGCGCGTCAAGCGTAACGGCGTTTTTGTCCTCGACACCACCCGGCGCGTGCCGCTCAAGCTCGGCCTCGACCTGCAGGGCGGCATGCACCTGACGCTCGAGATCGACGAGTCGAAGGGTACCATCGCCAACAAGGGCGAGGCCCTCGATCGCGCGCTCAAGGTTGTCCGCACCCGCATCGACGAGTTCGGCGTTGCCGAGCCCGTGGTGCAGAAGGTCGGCAACGACCGCATCATCGTCGAGCTGCCGGGCATCGACGATCCCGATCGTGCCACCGAGGTCGTGCAGAAATCCGCCTTCCTCCAGTTCCAGATTACCGACAAGACGCAGGCGTTCGAGAAGAGCGTGGCGCGGCTCGACGGGATCCTGAAGCAGAAGGGCATCGTCGCCGTCACTCGTGACACCGGCGCGGCCAAGGCGGGCGCGGCGGCGGCGAGTGCCATGCCGGCGCTCTTTGCCACCAGCGACAGCGCCAGGAAGGCGGCCGGGGACAGCACCAAGACCGACAGCGCCGCGACGTTTGCCGGTGGTCCCTTCGCCACCAAGGTCTCGAAGGCGCCCATGTCGGACCCGGGCGCGTACATGGTGGCCGAGTCCGACC
Source organism: uncultured Gemmatimonas sp. (assembly GCA_964355025.1). Lineage (GTDB taxonomy): Bacteria > Gemmatimonadota > Gemmatimonadetes > Gemmatimonadales > Gemmatimonadaceae > PNKL01. Next base: position 2,125 of record CAYHCW010000091.1, read on the forward strand.
GCGACGAGATCGACAGCTACCTGCGGAACCCTGACATCCAGGCGGCGTTGCCGCCGGGCAAGCAGCTCAAGTGGGGGGCCGACTCGCTCATCGTCGGCACCAAGCCCTACCGTGCGCTGTACGTGCTCGACGCGCGCCCGATCATCACCGGCGACTACCTCACCGACGCCAAGGCCAACACGGTGCCGGTGGAAGGCACCATCGTCGAGTTCCAGCTGAACAACGAGGGCGGCCGCAAGTTCAAGAACGAGACGGGCAAGCACGTGCGTGACTACATGGCCATCGTGCTCGACGATCGCGTGATGTCGGCGCCGATCATCCAGAGCGCCATCGGCACGCGCGGCCAGATCACGATGGGCGGCTCGGGGCTGCAGGCGGCCCAGGACCTCGCGCTCGTGCTGCGCGCCGGCGCGCTGCCGGTGCCCCTCAAGGTCGCCGACAAGGTCTCCATCGGCGCCTCGCTCGGGCAGGATTCCATCCAGAAGGGCATCAACGCCGGCATCGTCGCCATCGTCATCGTCATCCTGATCATGGTGGTGTACTACCGCTACTCCGGCCTGCTGGCCGTCGGTGGACTGGTGCTGTACGTGCTCTACACGCTCGCCGCGCTGGCCGGCTTCGGCGCGACGCTCACGCTCCCCGGGTTGGCCGGCTTCGTGCTCGGCATCGGCATCGCGGTCGACGCGAACGTGCTGATCTTCGAGCGCATCCGTGAGGAGCTCGATCACGGCAAGAGCGTGCGCACCGCCGTTGACGAGGGCTTCAAGCACGCCATGTCGGCGATCATCGACTCCAACGTCTCCACGGCGCTCACCGCGCTGGTGCTGTACGAGTACGGCACCGGCCCGATCAAGGGCTTCGCCGTCACGCTCCTCGCCGGCCTCGCGGCAACCATGGTCGCCTGCGTCTTCTCGGTCCGCACTTTCTACCTTGTCTGGCTCAACCGCAACCGCGGCGCCGAGACGGTGAGCATCTAATGCTGCGCATCCTCCACGGTACCAAGTACGACTTCATCAAGCACTGGCGCACGGCCGCCATCCTGACCGCCGCGTTCATTCTCGTGGGCATCGGGTCGGCGATCTTCAAGGGCGGCTTCCCGTATTCCATCGAGTTCACGGGCGGCACGTTGATGCAGGTCGAGTTCACCGCCGCGCCCGACGTCGCGAAAATGCGCACCGCCATCGTTGCCGCCGGCATCAAGGAACCGGAGATTGCGACCTTCGGGTCGAGCCGGCAGTTCACCATTCGTGCCCAGGGCGCGGCGCAAATCGCGTCGCAGGCATCCGGCGCCGAGAAGGTGGCGTCGCAGATCGAGGCGGCGCTCAGGCAAGCCCCGGGGCTCGGCGAGTTCAAGGTCGTGCGCTATGAGTCCGTGGGACCGCGCGTCGGCGCGGAACTGCGGCGTGGCGCCGTCATCGCCATGCTCATCTCGTTCCTGGTGACGCTTATCTACCTTGCCTGGCGCTTCGAGTGGCGCTTCGGGCTCTCCGCGGTGCTGGCCACGGCGCACGACGTCCTGACGACCATCGCGTTCATCAAGCTCCTGCACCTCGAGATCTCGCTGACCGTCGTCGCGGCCATCCTGACGGTGATCGGCTACTCGCTCAACGACACGATCATCATCTTCGATCGCGTGCGCGAGAACCTGCACAAGAACCGCAAGATGAGCTTCTACGACCTGCTCAACCTGTCGGTCAACGAGACGCTGCCGCGCTCCATCCTGACGCACGCCACGACCCTCGCCGCCACGGTGTCGCTGCTGGTGCTGGCTGGTGAGGTCATCCGGCCGTTCGCGTGGGTCATGTCATTCGGCATCTTCACGGGCACGTTCAGCTCCATCTACGTCGCGTCGCCCATCCTGATGTGGATCGAAAACAAGTACCCGCGCGCCAATGAGGCGCGGTCGACGGCGAGCGTGAAGGCGCGGCCGTAGACGCCTGGGGTCTCTCACGGAGACCGGCGGAGTACGAAGCACACGGAGTACCACGAGGCGATCGAAGGGGGCGTGGCGGGATGTTCTTCCCGTCGCGCCCCCTTCAGTTTCGTTGCCGTTCTCCGTGTCCTCCGTTCCACTCCGGTCTCCGTGAGAGAGTCCCCGACGCGGACCAAGCGCAACTCGGCTGTCGAGCGCGCGGTACGCACCCTACATTTCTCAAAATGCCGGCGTTCATTGACTCGCACTGCCATCTGGCGGACCCGGCGTTCGACGCCGACCGCGAGGCGGCCATCGAACGCGCGAGGGTCAGCGGTGCCGTGGCGCTCATCTGCATCGGCGAATCGCTCGCCGCCGCCGCGCGTGCGCGGGAAATCGCCGCGCGGCATCCGCGCTTCATCTGGCACACGGCGGGCGTGCACCCGCACGACGCGGGGTCCTTTGACCCGCGACGCGACATCGAACTGCTGCGCCTCGAGTTGTCGCTCGGCGCGGTCGCCATCGGCGAGTGCGGGCTCGACTATCACTACGACTATTCGCCGCGCGAGCTGCAGCGCCGTGCCTTTGCCGAGCAGCTCGCGCTCGCCGCGGAACTGCACCTCCCTGTGGTCGTGCATACGCGCGAAGCGGTGGACGACACGGCGGCGATGATCCGCGAGGCCGGCACCAACGGGGTCGTGGGCATTCTGCACTGTTTCACCGGGCCCGCCTCGCTGGCCGAGGTGGCATTGGCCGCGGGCTGGTACGTGTCGTTCTCCGGCGTCATCACGTTCAAGAACTGGGCCGACGATGCGCTGTTGCGCCTTCCGAGCGCCGATCGCCTGCTCGTCGAGTCCGACGCGCCGTACCTGGCCCCCGTGCCGAACCGCAGCAAGCGCAATGAGCCGGCGTGGGTCAGTCATACCGTTACCAGGCTCGCCGAGGCGCGTGGCCTCAGCGCCGACCGCCTTGGCAGCGTAGTTTCTGCGAACGCCACGCGTTGCTTCAATCTTCCACTGTCCCTGTAGACTTCTGCCTACCATCTACCACCTACCACCTACCTTCTCCAATTATGCCCCACGATCCTCATATCGTCGTCCCCACCGACATCGAAATCGCCCAGCGCGCGACGCTGCGCCCCGTCGTCGACGTCGCGGCAGAAATCGGCCTGGCCGGTGACGACCTCGACCTCTACGGCAAGTACAAGGCGAAGATCTCCCTCGAAGTGACCCAGCGCCCGGCCAAGGGGCGCCTCGTGCTCGTCACCGCCATCAACCCGACGGCCGCCGGCGAAGGCAAGACCACCACGTCGGTGGGCCTCGCGCAGGCGCTGCGTCGCATTGGCACCAATGCCGTGCTCGCCATTCGCGAGCCGTCGCTCGGCCCGGTGTTCGGCGTCAAGGGCGGTGCCGCCGGCGGCGGGTACTCGCAGGTGCTGCCGATGGACGACATCAACCTGCATTTCACCGGCGACTTCCACGCCATCAGCAGCGCCCATTCGCTGCTGAGCGCGATGCTCGACAACCACCTGCAGCAGGGCAACGCGCTCGGCATCGACACGCGCCGCATCACGTGGCCGCGCACCATCGACATGAACGACCGCGCCCTGCGCAAGGTCATCATCGGACTCGGCGGCCCGATGGACGGCGTCCCTCGTGAGGAGCGGTTCGTCATCGTGCCGGCCAGCGAAATCATGGCCATCCTTGCGCTCTCCACCAGCCCGGCCGATCTCGAGCGCCGCTGCGGCGACATCGTTGTCGGCAGCACCTCGGGGCCGTCGCGTCATCCGGTGCGCGCGCGCGAGCTCAAGGCAGCGGGCGCCATGGCGCTCCTGCTCAAGGACGCCATCCGTCCCAACCTCGTGCAAACGCTCGAGGGCGGACCCGCGCTCGTGCATGCCGGACCCTTCGGCAACATCGCCCACGGCTGCAACTCCATTCTTGCCACGCGCGCCGCACTGGCGCTGGGCGATGTCGTCGTCACCGAGGCCGGCTTCGGCTCGGACCTCGGCGCCGAGAAGTTCCTCGACATCAAGTGCCGGTTTGGCGGCTTGAATCCCGAGGTGGCGGTGGTCGTCGCCACCATTCGCGCCCTCAAGATGAACGGCGGCGCGAACAAGAAGGATCTCGCCAAGGAAGACGTGGGCGCCCTCGAGCGCGGCCTGCCCAACCTCGAGCATCACATCGGCAACATGCAGCAGTACGGCCTGCCGGTGGTCGTCGCGATGAACCGGTTCGCGACCGACAGCGATGCCGAGCTCAAGATGGTGATGGATTGCGCCAAGCGCGTCGGAGTGCGCGTCGCCATGTGCGAGGTCTTCGCCCGCGGCGGAGCCGGTGGAGAGGACCTGGCGCGTCAGGTCCTCGAGGTGCTCGCCGAGGGCAAGTCGAAGTTCGCGCCCATTTACGACGCGGAACTTCCGATCAAGCAGAAGATCCACACCATCG
>CAYHCW010000091.1:6583-8645 GCA_964355025.1 uncultured Gemmatimonas sp.
TTCGCGCCCATTTACGACGCGGAACTTCCGATCAAGCAGAAGATCCACACCATCGTCACCAAGGTGTACGGCGGCGACGGCGCCGACTTTACCTCGAAGGCCGAGAAGGCCATCGAGTATCTCGAGGCCAACGGGCTGGGCCGCACGCCCATCTGCATGGCCAAGACGCAGTACTCGCTCTCCGACGACGCGAGCAAGCTTGGGCGTCCCAAGGGCTTCCGCGTGACGGTGAATGATGTGTATCCGCTCGCCGGTGCCGGCTTCGTGGTGGCGCAGTGCGGCGACATCATGACCATGCCGGGGCTGCCGAAGGAACCGGCGGCCGAGCGGATGGCGGTGCTGCCTGACGGCACCATCACGGGGTTGTTCTAGGAGCAGATGCCAGGTGCTAGGTGCTAGGTGCTAGGAGCTAGATGGCACCCAGCTCCTAGCACCTAGCCCCTAGCCCCTAGCTCCTAGCACTTTCCACCACCCATTCTCTCAGGTCTCCGATGCTCAAGATCCACCATTCCGATTCTGCCCCCGCCGCCATCGGCCCCTACTCCCAGGCCATCGCCGCGGGCGGATTTCTCTTCTGCGCCGGGCAGACGCCGCTCGATCCCGCCACGATGGCGCTGGTGGAGGGCGACGTCGGCGTGCAGACCGCGCAGGTGCTCAAGAACCTCCACGCCGTCTTGCAGTCGGCCGGGTGCACCTGGAAGGACGTGGTGAAGACCACGATCTTCCTTCGCACGATGAACGATTTCGCCAAGGTCAACGAGGTGTACGCCGCCACGCTTGGCGACGCGCGCCCCGCGCGGTCGACCGTTGCCGTGGCCGGCCTGCCGCGGGATGCGCAGGTCGAGATCGAGCTGGTCGCCAAGCTGCCGTAGTCCGAGGTGTCCGGAATCCCAGTCCGCGTTCTGTTTCGAGTTCCGCGCTCGAAGTCCCGTTCCGTCATCCGAGTTCCGGTTCATCCAATGACCAAAGCCCAGATCTTCCGCCTTACCCACTACGCCCGCTGCGCTGGCTGAGCGTCCAAGATGGGTCCGGAGGACCTGTCCGAAGCGCTGGCGCCGCTCACGCGTCATACTGACCCTCGACTGCTCGTCGGACCTGACACGTTCGACGACGCCGCGGTCTTTCGCCTGCACGACGACCTGGCGCTCGTGCAGACCGTCGATTTCTTCGCGCCCATCGTCGACGATCCGTACGACTTCGGGCGCATCGCGGCGGCGAATGCGCTCTCCGATGTCTACGCCATGGGAGGCACGCCGCTCACGGCCATGGCGCTCGCCGCATTTCCGGAGGGCAAGCTGCCGTTGCGCGTGCTCACCGAAATCCTGCGAGGTGGGGAAGACGTCGTGCGGTCGGCCGGGGCGTTTGTCGTCGGCGGCCACACCGTGACGGATGACGAGATCAAGTACGGCCTGTCGGTGACGGGCACGGTGCACCCCGGGCGCGTGATGTCGAACGCTGGCGCCCGTCCCGGCGACGTGCTGGTGCTCACCAAGGCACTGGGCACTGGCCTGCTCGCCACCAAGATGAAGTCCGGCACGCTGGCGCCAGACCACGCCGCGGCGCTCATCGCCAGCATGGTGCAACTCAACGCGATCGCCGCCGAGTCGGCGGTGGCCGTGGGTGCGCGCTGTGCCACGGACATCACCGGTTTTGGGCTGCTCGGGCACGCCTCGCACGTCGCGCGCGCCAGCAACGTGACCCTGCGATTCGACAGCGCGACGTTTCCCGAACTCCCCGGCGCCCGCGCGGCGGTCGCCGAAGGCGTCACCACCGGTGGCGCCGCGCGCAACGCGCGGTATGTGAACGCCGCCGTGCAGTGGGCGAGCAGCGTCTCCGTGACCGCCCGCGTGCTCGCGGTCGATCCGCAAACGTCAGGCGGACTGCTGGTAGCCGTCCCGTCCGGCCGCGTGACGGAGTATCTTGCGCTGGTCGGCGGCGCGGTGCGCGTCGGTGACGTGCTGGAACGACAGGGCACCGCACTCGTCGTCGACTGAACGCGCGGCATCGCCAGGCGTGGCGTCGCGACGCGCCGCTTCACGGGGGTGGATGGGGCCTGGTGGTC